>JANXXY010000423.1 GCA_025350365.1 Bacteroidales bacterium
CTGCAATCGTCAAAAAGTTTGATGGTATTTGTTTCCTGAAAATAATTTGTACCAAATTCTTTTGTAGGGATCGTAGAAGCAATAGCCAATACTGAAGCCGATGAACGATGTGCATCATACAGCCCGTTTATAAGGTGAACATGTCCGGGACCACTGCTACCGGCGCAACAGGCCAAACCTTTTAACTGAGCCTCCGCTCCGGCGGCAAATGCAGCAGTTTCTTCATGCCGCACATGAATCCATTTAATTTTGCCATTACGGTGTACCGCTTCATTTAAGTGGTTGAGACTATCGCCTGTTACAGAATAGATTCTTTGAATACCTGCGTCCACTAATATTTCAACAAGCTGATCGGATATATTTCTCATAAATTAAATTACTCAACTTTTAATTTTATTTTGTGAGCCTTCTGGTAAATGTTCATGAATATAACTCTTCAATAATGAATTAAGAGAATCATAATAAGCTCTTAAATCATCACTATTTATTTCAGGGCTTTTCGTATCGGGAATTGTAACCGGCATTTCGCCTAAATATTTGGACAGTTCAGGATATTTTTCCTGAATGGTCATCGTTATTCTAAGTATTTCTGAATTTAGTTTTTTATCTGATTTCATTTCTCAGGTTTTATTTCTTTTAAAACTCTTCTTCACTCAAGTAGTGATAAAGATAAGTCAATAAAAACCGGAGTGTATTATACAATTACAGTAAAGAATTACATCATTCCCAGTTCTTTTTTAAGAATATTAAATTTGAGTGTCGGTGGAAGTAATTGTACTTTCGGTGAAAATAGTTTAATTAATGCTGAATCACCAGAGACATTTACAAATAATGCTGCCATTTCGGAAAATGCATTTAATGAATGATTTTAATAGTCTTGCACATTAGGGCGCACCAAAGCGGAGTGGCTGAGTATCGGAGTTACGTATTACTAAAAAGTTGCAGTTGACTCGACTATCGGCTGCTCTTCTTCTTCGGTTGTCGTCCTATTTACAAGTCAATTGTCCTGAAAGTTAGGTTGACTCTTGCCTTGGTTATTAGTTTTGTTGGAGGAAGTCTGTGTAGCCAATTGGTTTGTGTTGTGTCTTTCATTACTAATAGACTGCCATTTTCCAAAATTAATGAAACGGATTCTTTAGTTATTTTGTGTTTGAATGCAAATTTACGTTCTGCTCCAAAACTCAATGAGCCGATAGCTCCATTTTTCTTTAAATCTTTTTCTGCATCGCTATGCCAAGCCATTCCTTCATTGCCATTGTGGTATAAGTTGAGCAAACAAGAATTGAATTTTTCACTTGTTCGTTCTTCGGCCATTGATTTTAATTCTAATAATTCCGTTGTCCAGGGCAAAGCACGTTTAGTGGTGTTAGAATAGGTGTATTCAAAATCTTTGTCGCCATACCAAGCTACTTTTCGTTTTGTGATTATTAATTTCCCATAGATTATAGCTTGGTCATTTTTCCAATCGATTGTATTTATTAAACATTCAAAATAATCATTTGCCTCTTTGTTGGTCATTAGTTTTCCGTAATAATTTACAATACCATCTTTGGGCAATAAGTTTTTCATAATCTTTATCTTAACGCTATTTCGCAAAGAATATCTGATAACTCTTGCGGCTGACTAAAAAACGGTGAATGACTTGTAGCCATACTATACACTTTTTCGCAAGGCGATTCTGCTTCCATCTTTCTTTGAATCAATATACCTAAGGCTTTATCTTCGGTACATTCAATATAAAAACGAGGAACGCGCCCGTAATTTTCTTCTGTCAAATGCAACGTTGCCATACCTGATTCTGCCGATTCGTGACTAAGCAATAACTTAGCAAGTTGTAAAATGTTATCATCACAATCGGCATATAATCCTTCTTTATAAATTTCGGGTTGCAGCGTATGTGAATTAGTTTCTTCATATCTGGTAACATAAGGTTTTAAAACCCCTTGTGTATCTTGTAATGAATAATCTCTTTGTGCTTTACCGTTTGGAACTAAATAAGCAGCGAGATAAATTAATTTCTCAATTTTATCAGGACGGTATTCCGCTGCCTGAGAAATCATAATTCCGTTTTTACTATGTCCAACAAGAATTACTTTGCCTTCAATGCTATCAATGAGATTGCAAATTATGTTTACTGTTGATTTCATTTTTACTTGTTTAATAGGTGTTTTATCCCCACCCATACCCGGTAAGTCAATTGCAATGACTCTGTGTCCAAGTTTTTCCAATATTGGAATTACTTTGTGCCAATTCCAGGAACTGTGCCATGAACCATGAATTAATATAAATGTTTTCATAATGTTTTAATATTTTTTACAATACAAAATAAATATTAGATATATTCCTTAAAACCCAAAACTTCCTATCTTAATGTTCCATATGTGTTTTTGTTCCTTCCCAACCAATAATCGCTGTTTTTCTAGTATTACCCCACATATAACCGCCAAATATTCCAGTGGACTGAATTACTCGATGACAAGGAATTAAAAACGCTACAGGATTGCTACCAATGGCTGTACCTACTGCTCTTGAAGCATTTGGTTTTTCAATTTTATTAGCAATAGCTCCATAGGTAGTAAGCTGTCCCAACGGAATTTTTAAGAGTGTTTGCCAA
>JANXXY010000429.1 GCA_025350365.1 Bacteroidales bacterium
ATGGCAAAATTGCTGCCTGAAATTTAACGAACTATTGATATTTTTTAACCGTAAAAAAAATAAAGTTTTAATAATTAAAACTTTACAAAAAAGATATAAATAATCTATTAAATGCGCTGAATTGCATTTTATTGAGGATACTCAACCCTAACATGATATATGTTCATTAACTTTCTCTTAAAAATACCTTTTACAGTAATTATTTCCTTATAAGTAATGGCGGAATTATTGTATTGATCATTGACCATCTGATAGTAAATAATATTATCAACCAAATCACTAATCGACTGGGGTGTTATTTCTCTAAGGCTACGGGAGGCAGCTTCCACCGAGTCTGCCATCATTACCAATGCCATTTCCCTTGAAAAAGGAATAGGCCCGGGATAAGTGAATTTACTTTTATCTACCTCATTATCCGGATATTGCTTTTTAAACGATTTGTAAAAAAACTGTACGGTTGTATTGCCATGATGAGTTCGAATGAAATCGATGATTTGTTCCGGTAAGTGATTGCGCCTGCCTATTTCAATACCTTTATAAATATGATCGATTATTATGCGGGCACTTTCTTCAAATGCTAAATTATCATGAGGATTTTTTTCAGTACTAAGGTTTTCAATAAAATACATCGGATTATACATCTTTCCGATATCGTGATACAAAGCGCCTGTTCGAACCAATAATGAGTTTGCCCCAATCCGGTATGCAGCCTCTTCGGCAAGGTTTGCCACTTGCAGGGAGTGCTGGAAAGTACCGGGAGCCTTTTCATTTAGCTTCCTCAGAAGTGTCTGATTTGTATCCGAAAGTTCCATAAGCGTAATATCGGACAAGAAACCAAACACCTTCTCAAAAACAAATATTAATGGGTATGCCATTAATAAAAGGAAACCACTGGCGCCAAAATAAATAAAATTTTGCCAGGGAAGCTGGTCGGATAGCTCAATTCCCTGCATTAATAAAATACCCAGGTATACTACGCAATAAGTGACTATGACAAAAAACGCTGTATTAAAAAGTTTACCTCGTCTATAAAGACTTGTAAGACTTATAATTGCAACAGATCCTGAAATAAAATTAAGAAAAATAAATTCGAATCCGTTTGGAGCCATAAAACCCACCATAAGTATACAAACTATATGAACAAATAATGCTAAACGGGCATCATAGAATGTTTTAAGAATAATAGGAAGCAATGCAAATGGCACCACATAGAGAGCAACCAACTCCTTTCTGATGATGATGCTAGAAATCCCAACTACGGTGATAATAAGAAAGTATATAAAACTAAATTTCAGATTATTGAAATACACTTCCTTGCGAAAACTTAAAAGAAATACAAGAAGTAACAATAACAATGACCCAATAATAATACCTTGTCCAATAATAACATAGCTAATTTTGTTTGATTGACCCAATTTATTCTCATATTCATATTTCAGGGAAACAAGGATGTTATACTTTTCTTCATTAACTACTTCTCCTTTTCCAATTATTTTTCGATCGGAAAGAAACATTCCTTTAGTCAATGATATTTTTTTTACCAGCTCATCCTTAACATTTCTCGATGCTTCTTCATTATAAATCAGGTTTGGCAGCAAAAATTCGTTTAAATTCAAATCCTTAAAAAAGTCTGATTTATATACGATATGATCAAATTCCGATGCTTCTTTTAACGAATTTATCTTGTTAATAAGTAGCTCATAAGCAGTTTTTTGTGTAAATACTTCGGAAAAATCAACTTCTTCACCTACCTTATCCTTAATCACTACTATCTGAAAGTTTTTGGATGGAAATTGTTCTACCTGATCCGTAATTTGCAAAATTCCTTTCTGATAAACATACCGAAGCATGTCAGCTGCAAACCTTTGATAACTTGACTTGGTAAGGGTGTCTGCTAATTTAAAAAACGAAGTAGTTTCGTTGGATAGTGAATTTCCATTTCGGCCATCGGCAAATTTTTTCCATTCTAAATTAAATGCTTTATTAAACTTTTTCAGTTGTGCGCTGGCAATATCGGTCTGATAATTAAAATAAGGTTTAAACTCTTTCAAAATACTATCATGCTCGATTTTTATTTCACTATCTGATTTCTGAATAGGAAAGTCGAAAGTGGAAAATAAATCGTTATGCAGCCATACCTTTCCACGTTGAAACTCATAAGGGAAATTACCTTCACGGGGGAAAATCCATAAAATAATAGCGACACTTACGAAATAGAAAAATATTCTGAAAACCAGTTGCGAATGCTTATCAAGAAATTGTATTATTTTCCGCATCAGGATATAAATATTAATTGTCGCTAATTTAACAAAAAAGTAACGTGGTTTGTTTTATTTTTCAATTTCAATGGCTTTCCAGTAATTTACAATGCGTTTATAACTCAGTTTTAATTCTAATTAAATTCTACCTGAACAATTTTGGTTTATAGAAGTTATTACTCGGGTAAGGGTATACAAAAAAAATTCTTTTTAAAAGAAAAATTTGAAGTTGTACTTTATTGCGTTACAACCCTAACCCATTTTAAAGGCTATAACAGGTTTAAGTATAGTTATAATCCATTTTTAAGAGGTTGGAGTTTATAATTATAAATAGTAATGGGGAAATTTGTAGTACTCCCCTCAATAATTCATAGAACATTTTTATTTTTGTATGAATGATTACAAGTTATTAAACCAAACTATGCAAACCAACGTCAGTAGCCTATCTGAAACTCTTCTTGAAAAACAAACCATTTTACATGATTATTATATATCCAACCTCAGCCGACAGCTTAGTATTTTAGGTCGTAAAGAAGTACTTTCGGGTAAAGCCAAATTTGGAATATTTGGTGATGGAAAAGAACTTGCACAAATTGCAATGGCAAAAAATTTTCGTAATGGAGATTGGAGATCGGGGTATTATCGTGATCAAACATTTATGCTTTATATTGGTCTGCTCAACGCTACTGAATTTTTCGCCCAAATGTATGGCGACACTAATTTAAAAAATAACCCAGGTAGTGGGGGTCGAAACTTCAATAACCATTTTTCGACGGCCAATTATAATGAAGATGGTACTTGGCGAAACCTGATGGAGCAAAAAAACTCATCGGGCGACATCTCTCCTACTGCCGGCCAGATGCCACGATTACTTGGCTTGGCCTATGCTTCCAAACTTTTTAGATTAAATAAAACATTACATCCATACAGCCAATTAACCAATCAAGGAAACGAGGTTGCATTTGGTACGATTGGAGATGCCAGCACCACCGAAGGTCAATTTTTCGAAACTATAAATGCAGCTGGTGTATTGCAGGTTCCTATGGCTATTGGAATATGGGACGATGGATATGGCATTTCGGTACCCATTGAATTTCAAACAACAAAACAAAGCATATCTGAAGCACTAAGGGGTTTTGAGGCTGACAGTAAAAATAAAGGAATACTTATTTACAAAGCAAGAGGATGGGATTATTCTGAACTTTGCAGGGTTTATCATGAAGGAATTCTTCGATGCAGAACAGAACATGTGCCGGTGCTATTTCATATTCAGGAAATGAACCAACCACAGGGTCATTCTACTTCCGGTTCTCATGAAAGGTATAAATCAAAAGAGCGATTGGATTGGGAACAGGATTTTGACCCCATAAAGAAAATGAGGGAATGGATTCTTAAAACTAACCTGGCAAGTGAATCAGAATTGAACGAAATCGAATTAAAAACTTACGACGAGGCTTTGCAAGGCAGAGAAATAGCATGGGATAATTTTACAAAACCATTTCAGGATACAAAACAAAAACTACTCCAACTGATTGAAAATAAAAATTGTAAATGCAAACCCGGCAACTCCGAAAAAATAGAAATTTACACTGATGAATTGAAACAAATCCAGTTTCCTATCTGGAAAGATAATATTAGTATTGCTAAGAAAATTGTAAGACATGTTTGCAAAGAATGTCCTTCACGCAATAACCTAAGGAAAGAACTTATTTCGTGGATACGTATTAACCAAATTGAGGGACAGGATTGTTATGGCAGTGGTTTATATAATGAAACATCCCGTTCCGCTTTGAATGTTAAACTTGAAAGCCCATCATATTCCGAAAATTCCAGAAAGGTGCATGGAAGAGAAATTATCCGGGATAATTTTGATAAATTATTCGAAAAATACCCACTCTTAGTTGCTTTTGGCGAAGATGTCGGTAAAATTGGAAGCGTAAATCAAACCTATGAAGGACTACAGCAAAAATTTACCGATCTGAGGATTACCGATACAGGTATTCGCGAAACAACGATTATCGGGCAGGGTATTGGACTGGCTTTGAGAGGATTTAGACCTATCGCCGAGATTCAATATTTCGATTATTTACTTTATGCTCTTCAAACATTAAGCGACGACTTAGCCACCACTCATTGGAGAACCCGTGGACAACAAATTGCTCCTCTGATTATTTCAACGCGGGGTCACAGACTAGAAGGAATATGGCATTCCGGTTCACCAATGGCAATGGTGATAAGCGCCATTCGTGGCATTTATGTATGCGTTCCGCGAAACATGACCCAGGCCGCCGGTTTTTATAACACGCTTCTAAAGGCCGATGATCCTGCCATTGTAATTGAACCTCTTAATGGTTATAGATTGATGGAACTTCGGCCCGATAATATCGGAGAGTATACAATCCCTCTAGGAGTACCTGAAATATTGATTGAAGGCACTGATATTACGATGGTTACTTATGGATCGTGTGTTAAAATTGCAATTGATGCACTTGATCAACTGAGTGAATTTGACATTCATGTGGAACTGATAGACATTCAAACACTATTGCCTTTCGATATACATCATATTATACTAGAATCATTAAAAAAGACAAACCGTGTTTTGTTTTTCGACGAGGATGTTCCCGGCGGGGCAACTGCATACATGATGCATAAAGTGATAGAAGAACAGAAAGCATACCAATATCTCGATTCTCCACCCAGAACTCTAACAGCGTGCGACCACCGGCCAGCCTATACCACCGATGGTGATTATTTTTCAAATCCAAGCGCTGAGAATGTTTTTGAAACCATTTACTCGATCATGCACGAGGTAAACCCTGAAAAGTGGCCGGAATTATATTGATGACAAAGAGTTTAAAGGTCATTAAAATACAAAGTCCGGTAATTTTTTCAACTTCTGTATTTTTATAAAATGTAATACGTTGAAATACATAGAAATAAAGAAATATTTCAATATATATCTAAGTATTTCATTTTAAGAATTTTGCTGAAAATTTGCCGAAGTGTTTAAATAACAACAATTCATAAAGTCTAAAAGTTGACCTAAAATATTTTATGAAGTTTACTTTTCCTATAGCTATATGAAAAGTAGATAACTAACCCGATAATTAGCCAGATAATAAATCTCATCCAATTGATATATCCTAATTCGGTCATCAAATAAAGATTAGTTAAAAGTCCAAGAACCGGAATTAGTGAATAATTTTTTTTATAAGTACGTATTGAAACCCAAATGGCAACCATCATAAAGGCAAGATATGGCATTTTATGCTTAATCAGGTTCCATCCACCTTCGAATGAAAAAAAAGTTATGACCAATTCCCTGTAAAAAATTAAATAGATAAGAAATCCAAGTATCAGTAAGCCGGGAACAATATATTTACCATTTAAATATGGTATATGAAATGAACCGCCACTAAGTTTATCCCGGGGATTAAATTTAAGCACTCCGGCACACACAATTACAAAAGCAAATAGTGTTCCAATGCTTGTAAGATCAGTTACTTCGGTGAGATTCATAAACAACGAAGGAATACCAACAACAAGTCCTGTTATTATTGTTGAAAATCCCGGAGTTTTAAATCGCGGATGGATGGCCGAAAACCTTTTTGGCAATAGTCCATCACGGCTCATACTCATCCATATACGTGGCTGACCAATCTGAAAGACGAGTAAAACACTCGACATCGCAACGATGGCGCTCAGGCCGATAATACCTGAAAGCCAGTTGAGCTGATGTTTCTCAAACACAAATGAAAGAGGATCACCAACAGCTAATTCCCTGTAACTGACCATTCCCGTTAAAACCAAAGTAACAGCTACATATAATATAGTACAAATAATTAACGAAAGAATCATCGCTTTGGGTAAATCGCGTTGTGGATTTTTACATTCTTCGGCAGTGGTAGATATAGCATCAAAGCCAATGTATGCAAAAAATACTGCCGAAACACCTTTCAATACGCCACTTAATCCATTTGGGGCAAATGGACTCCAGTTGGCTGGCGTGATATAGAATGCACCTACCGCAATAACCACCAGAACGACAATAATTTTAAGGAGAACTAATATATTACTTGCATTTTTGCTTTCCTTGATACCTATATAAACCAAAGCGGTGATAAGAACGGTGATCAGAAAGGCCGGTAAATCGGCAACAATCCGAAAAGAACCAATCATAGGGGCAGTTGTCCAGGCTTTGTAGGCTTCCTGAAGGTAGCCGGGAACCTCATTCATAGTGGAACCATTTTTGAGCAGAGTCAATGTTTCATTATATCCTCTCAAGGCTCCCAAATAATTAGTTGTAAAATATTCAGGAATATTGATGTGGAAACCTCTTAGAAATGAGGTGAAATAATCGGACCACGATATAGCCACTACTATATTTCCGACAGAATACTCCATAAGAAGGGTCCATCCTATGATCCAAGCAACTAGTTCGCCCAGTGAGACATAAGCATAAGTGTAAGCACTTCCGCTGATGGGAATTCGAGAGGCAAATTCGGCGTAACACAATGCCGAGAAAGAACATGCAATTGCTGTAAAGATAAATAGCAACGAAACTGCTGGTCCTCCGGCAGCACTGGCATTGCCGATAGTACTAAAAATACCGGCGCCAACCAGAGCTGCAATAGCCATGGCAGTTAAATCTTTAAGGTTTAGGTTTCTGTGAAGATTTCCAAGACTTCCCTTTTCGATATTGGCATCGGAAATAATTTTACCTATTGTTTTTTTTCTAAATATCTGCTCAAGTTTCACGTTAAGGTTTCATGATGGAAATATGGGGCAAAAGTATAATAAAAGTTGTAAGAAGGATTTCAATTTTTAATTTTAACAACAGGCAATGAAGTCTACGATATTTTGTGATGTTGTTTTTTAATCACTATTGACCGAATAAGATATTAAGATTCTTCGCTTCGCTCAGAATGAC
>JANXXY010000434.1 GCA_025350365.1 Bacteroidales bacterium
TTATGTTAAAATACAACGTTCCTCCACCAATTAGGATCAATGAGAGAAACAAAACCGACATCATCGAGTATTGGATTTTATTCTTAAAATTGGGGTTAAAACTGTTCTTAAATACTGGAAGGTTGATAATAAGTATGATAAAAGTAAGCACTAGAAAATACACCACAAATGTATATGAGAAAGAAATAAGCAAATCTAATAACATTACTGTAGGTGAACTCAATACAATAAGAGTTTCTTTATTTGGGCAATAAATCATATGATCCGATTCACCCACATTAATAGTATTGAATTCCTTCTTCTGATTGTCAAATACTTTGGAAGAAATGTTATAGGAATATGCTCCATACTGTGAGATTAGATTTCCCTTATAATATTTTGCATATGAATAATCTATGAGTTTTGACCGATAAGAAAACCGGCCATCGAGTAATAATTCGGGATATCCCAGTTCTTCACTAATTAATTTCGACTCAAGTTCAATATATAATGAAACCGGAAGCTTTGACTTATTTGATTTGAATTCAAAATGGCCTAAATAACTAATTCTACCATTAAGATTGTCAATATTATAGAAATTGGTTTTCGATAGCGCTTGTTTTTCACTAATTAAAGATTGAAAAAAGGAATAACAATGCTGCAATTGATTGTCAGATAATTCAACACTATCCCTTGGATTGCAAATGGTGATATTCTGTAAGTTATATTTATCAAAATAGGCATTAAAATATCGATTTTTAAGATGTGTTTCAATTTTATTTATTTCTCTATGAAAGACGTAGTTACTAAGTATAGTATCATTTGCCAGCTGTTCGTTAATATCATCTCTAAGAATATATTCGGCCACCGGATCGTGCTCATTTGCCAAATTGGTAATAAGAACTTTTTTATTATCGAAATTTTTAAGTTTAGAGAATTCCGAAACAATAAATACGGTATAAACCGAAAAAAGGAAAACAATAAAGATTAGTGTAGAATATTTATAAATGGTCGACAATTTAAAGCGCACGTAACTAAGATCTATTCCAAGTAAAATAACAAAAATTACCGAGGTAAGATGTATAGGATTTCCAATAGAATAAAATATAGCCGACCAAATCAAACTGGTAATCAGAAAAGTAATATTAAAGCTCAGAAACGAGATGTTTTTATAAAACAGCATTAAAACCTTATCGAAATAAAAGGTAAATGATGCAAAAAACAGCATTATAATAATGTAACCAACAATGCTATAGGTATCGAAAAGTAATAATTTGTTAACTTCGAATGAAATGGTGGAGTTAAGAATAATACTTTTTACGAGAAAAAATATTCCGGAAAAAAGACAGAGAATCACTGTAAGATGCAGAATCAGAAAAAGATGTATTTTCCACTTCTTAACCTGTTTTTCCGCTGGAGACGGAAAACTAAATTCTTTGTAGAATATAAAAACAACAGAAAATATTAATATCGACCATATCAACAAGTCTCCTAATGATGGAAAAATCCCCGGTGTTCCAAAAATGAACGGTCGGAAAAGTTCCAACTCATAAAAAACTTTAGGGAATTGAAATTGAAGCATTAAATATTTTACAACAAAAAATACGAACGCCAGAAATACAATCGCCTTGTTTCGCATGCTTCGTTTCGGAATAGCCTGTATAAGCTTGTAAAAAAACCAAAGGAGAAGCAGAATTGCAATAAAATACGCCCACGATGGAATATATAGTTGATATAATGGATGATGGGCGCTGCTATCGAATATCAACGAGAAAACAAATTGCTGCTTTGAGTTTACAATTGTAAAGCTTCCGGGTAAAACTTTAGAAGAAATTTTTACCGTGGAAGGAAAATGGAAATCTGCCTGAAATTCGTTAACAAGAAACTTATTTTCATATTGATAAACCTGCTTTATTTGAATTAAACCAACAACAATAACATTATTTAGTTTCTTGGTCATTGGTGCATACCAGGCGTTTCGCAAATAAATAAAGGAAGTATCAATTCCACATTTTGAATATTCGTGAGCTATTGGTATCGTATTATCCGACCAAAAACGTAAACTGTCATTCTCAAAAATAAAAATTGCTAAGCCCCGGCTTTCCAGTAAACCGATATATTTTGACAGATCCAGATCGCTCGTCCTAATTTGGTGATAGCCTCTGGCCGAATCGATGCATTTAAAAACAATTTGATTTAGCTCCTTTTCCTTCTGGCTGAAAACTTTTTGGAAACGATGGGCATATGTCTGATTAAATCGCGGGAATAAAATATTTTGCTCGGTTAATTTACCAAGTAATAATATGGAGAGTGCAATAAGCAAAAATTTCAGACTCGGTTTAATATTCATTCGAATGCAAAATTAATGATGATAAGGCTCGTTCTTCAAAATTGTCATAGCCCGATATAACTGTTCGAGAAAAATTAACCGAACCATCTGATGTGAAAATGTCATTTTCGAAAGGGCCATTTTCTCGTTTGCGCGTTGATAAACATCCTTGGAAAACCCGTATGGACCACCAATAACAAAAATCATGCTCTTTCTGCTCTGAAGCATAGACTGCTGTATAAATTTCGAAAAATCAACAGAACTCATTTCCAAACCCGTTTCATCAAGCAGTACAACCCAATCCGATGAATCAATGGCGGCTAGTATTAACTTACCCTCCTGTTTTTTTTGTTGTTCAAAACTCAAATTGGCGGTATTCTTTAGCTCGGAAATTATTTTCAGCTCAAAAGTAAGGTAATTCTTAACTCTCTTTTCATAAATACTTATGCTTTCGCGTAAATAGGCTTCCGTTGTTTTACCCAGCACTAAAAAATAAATTTTCACTTTATGCAAATTTAAAAGAGCTAAATTTAGCAAGCAATTTTGTTTTATTTGTTGCCAGATAAAAAAAATGATTTAATTTGTGGTTTAGTTTTTGTTAGTTACTACTTATTAAACTTTAATATATAATGAAAACTATGAAACGTACATTACCGATATTGGTAATTTTTAGTTTTTTACATTTTTATACCGGTTTTGCCCAGCAGGTAAATATAAATGATGGTATTATTAGTGCAATCAAAGCGGGAAATTCAAAGGAGTTAGCTAAATTCTTCAATTCAAACATCGAGTTAATTATTCTCGATAAAGAAGGAGTTTATAGTAAATCTCAGGCTGAACTTATTTTGAAAGATTTTTTCAGCAAAAATGTTCCCACGCAGGATCGATTTCTCAAGCTCCACGAAGGTGGAAAAGATGCATCAAAATATGTGATTGGCACTCTTATCACAACAAAAGGGCGTTACAGGGTTTATTATCTGATGAAAAGCCTTAACAACGTCTTCCTTGATTGCATTTTCAATGAACTGATCAATAATAGGATTATC
>JANXXY010000471.1 GCA_025350365.1 Bacteroidales bacterium
TTCTTTTCTCGTTTGCTTTTATTACAATGAAAAGAATGAACCTATCGGGCATGATTCCTGCTTTTTATTTTTTTATTTTCTGGCACACCTAATTAATCTATTCAATGAAAAACTTTTTACTTATTGCAGCAATAGGAACAATAGGGATTAATATACATGCTCAGGAACCTACAGGAATTATACATCCTGTTAAACTTGGTGAAAATGTGAATGTTAACTTTGGAGGTTTTGTGCGTATCGATTATTTTATAAATTCGAGAAAAGGCACAGAAAACGTTGATGGTTTATTTTTTATGTGGCCCGATGCAGTGAATAAAGATGCCAACGGGTACGACCTGAGTGAAAAAGTTAACCAAAATCTATCGGCAACTCCTACTCGTTTTTCTGCACTTTTTAATGGACCTTACGCTTTGGGTGCAAAAGCTTCGGCATATTTTGAATTCGATTTCACTGGTGGAAACAGTAACTATCTTTTATTTCGCCAGGGATGGGTTAAACTTGATTGGGACAAATCCACATTGCAAATTGGCAGAACCTGGCATCCCTTGCAAGGACCGGTTTTTCCCACTACGGTATCTATGAACTTTGAAAGTCCGTTCAATGTATTTTGCAGAGGCGAGCAGGTTCGGTATACTTATATGCCTGGTAAATTTAAATTACTTGCAGCAGTCTTTTTGCAAAGCGCACAAGCATCGTTTGGCCCTGTGGGTCAAAGTTTTTCATATATGAGAAACGCAATGGCACCCGATCTAAACCTTCAATTGCATTTTTCGAATGGTGGTTTTACCACCGGCATTATGGGCGAATACAAAGCGCTTCTGCCGCGCGAATCTACCAGCTATAATAAAAAGCCATATTATAAAACAAACGAGAATATTCAATCATATGCATTAGCGGTATTTGGCCAATATAAATCGGGCAAATTTATAGTAAAAGGAAATGCCATGTTTGGACAAAATCTGGCCGAAATGGCGATGCAGGGAGGTTATGCCAGATCATCGATTGACACCATTACGGGGCATGAAACTTATACGACTGGAAATGCCTTTACTTCCTGGATTAACGTTCTTTACGGCGAAAAAGTAAAGGTGGGGATTTTTGGCGGTTATCAGAAAAACTTAGGTTTTAGTAATCAACTAAATGTTGCGGACTATACATTTTATGGACGGGGTGAAAAAATTGGGTCGATGATGCGAATATCGCCATCGGTAAGCTATTATTCCGGCAGGATGGTTTTTCAACTCGAAACAGAACTCACTTCCACCGCATATGGCACTATCGACATTTTAAATAAAGGAAATATAAAAGACACCGAAAGTGTATACAACCGAAGACTTATTCTTTCAGTAAGTTACTTTTTTTAGGTGAATGTCACATACACTGCATCACAAACGATTTCAAAGCCTCCAAACAAAGACCCGGTTCTTCCAGAAAGCCCATATGTCCTGAATTTTCAAGAGTAAGAATTTCTCCTCTCGATGAGCGGTTGCCAATGCTATACATCATCTCGTAAGGGATGTAATTATCCTTTTTCCCGAGAATAAAAAGGATAGGCACATTTGTTTCTTTTAGCAATGCCTGCCGGTCGGGTCTGATTTTCATTCCTTTGAGTAAAGCAATAATTCCATCGGGTTGACAGGTTGCTGCCACTTTTTTTGCCCATTCCACCTTATTAGAAAAACGGATAAGGTTATCAGTTGCAAATCCTTTAGGGACATTGTTATTGAAAAGTATCTCCTGTCTGCCTTGTTTTACCAATTCAATTTCCTTATCGCGATTGGCCTTTTTCTCTTCATTATCGGCAAAGGGGGTGGAGTGGAAAAGACATATGCCGGATACTTTGGTTCGGTAATTTGCGAGATACGCCTGTATAACATATCCACCCATGGAATGACCGACAAGGAAAATTTCGGTAATCGCCAGATTTTTTATTACTTCGTCAACAGCTTCGGCCAGCAGGTCCATGGTGTGTATTTCCGAAATTTTTCCTGACAGTCCGTGCCCGGGAATATCAATCGAAATCACACGGAAAGATTTTGATAAATCCTTGGCAAAATCCGACCAAATTTCGTTTGTTTCGAGATAACCATGCAGGAGCACTATAACATGGCCTTGTCCCTGATCGGAGTAATTAATGAATGAAGATTTAAATGGAATCATAATGACAGTTTTTTAAAGCACAATACTTGATTTTCAGTGGATACGTCATCCCCCATTTACACCTGCAAGGTACTAAACTTTTGACAAAAACTTTTCATGAGATTGATCGGGTGTACGACAATATTCCAGTTTCAGATTTTCATTGAAAATAGTCGCATAGCGGCGACCTGTTTGTAGAGCTGATGCAAGTGAAGCTTGACAAGTGCCTCCAGGAGCGACCCGAAACCTAGTATCGGCGACACTAATATTTCACGCTTCAGGCATGGTTTAATTCTGCTGAAAATGTGGTTTTATGCCGTGAGGAAAATCAAGGTCTGGTAGCAAAAAATCACTTTTTCAATCCCTTGAAGAACAATAGAAGAGAAAACCAGCATTCATTGTTCTCAGGAGCAGATTGCCATAAAGCTCTCGATCCATGAATTCCGGGGTTATGTGAAGGGACAAACCAGGTAATGAGATTACCCGAAACATCTGAAAGCATTTCCTTTACAAACGGGTTTTCGCTTTTTGTGGAGGCTACAAATATTGGTTTATCGAACTTTGACAAAACGGTTTTCAAAGTGAGTTGTGGCTGAAAATACTCGCCTGGACTAAATGCTATTACAGCACGAACTTTATTATTGTCGCAGGCAATTTTAAGCGCTAATGATGCCGAATAGGAACTCCCGAATAGAACAATTCTATTCTGATTGTATTGTTTCACATACTCGATGGCAGCCTGCATATCCTTTTCGGCATCAAGGTATTCAGTTGGCAAATGCTTTTCGTGGGCTTTGGCGGCTGTTTCGTTTTTTATAAAATTCACTTCTTTGCCAGAACGTAAATCAACAGCAAGGCAGTTATAACCTAATTTCATCAGTTTGGGAGCAGTCTCCTGATACTCGCCACGACTAAAATTAGCCTGATGGAAAAGAATAATAAAAGGGTAACTTTTATCCTTAAGGTAAAGGTCGGCGGTAACCGTTAAACCGTCAGTGGAAGAGAAAGTAACCGTTTGTTGCGCTTCAGACATAGTCGGTAACAGCAGTAAAATGAAGATAAAACGAAGTGCGTATGTCATTGAAATGAATTGCTAAGAAAGCAATGATTCTGCCAATACGATAACTTGGTTTTTCAGTACCTGAATTACTCCTCCATTTATTGAGAACTGCTGAGTTTGATCGTCATTGGTAATTACTTTTACAATTCCCTCATCAAGTGTAGAAATAATTGCAGCATGGTTTTCCATAACTTCAAAGGAGCCACCCTTACCGGGTACTTTAACTAATTTAACTTCGCCGGCGAAAACCTTTTTCCCAGGTGTTAATATTTCGAGATGCATAAATTAATAAATTAAATCAATTTGAAAATTTGAAAATTAAAAAGGTCAACCATAAATAGTTATTTTCAAATTTTCAAATCTCCTCATTTCAAATTTTTTAGTTTGCTTCGGCAAGTAGACGATCTCCCTTTTCGATTGCATCTTCAATGGTTCCTACCATGATAAATGCCGCTTCAGGATACTTGTCAACTTCACCGTTCATTATCATATTAAACCCTTTGATGGTATCTTCAATTGATACAAGAACGCCTTTTAAACCGGTAAACTGCTCAGCAACATGGAATGGTTGAGACAGGAAACGTTGAACACGGCGCGCACGATGCACCACCAGTTTGTCATCTTCGGATAACTCATCCATCCCCAGGATAGCAATAATATCCTGCAATTCTTTGTAACGCTGAAGGATTTCCTTCACCTTTTGAGCTGTTTCGTAGTGCTCCAGACCAACAACCTCAACACTTAATATTCGCGAGGTTGAATCGAGAGGATTTACAGCAGGATAAATGCCAAGCTCGGAAATTTTGCGGTCGAGAACTGTTGTGGCATCCAAATGGCTGAAAGTGGTTGCAGGAGCAGGATCTGTTAAGTCATCAGCAGGTACATAAATAGCTTGAACTGAAGTAATTGATCCGCGTTTTGTAGAAGTAATACGTTCCTGCATCAAACCCATTTCGGTAGAAAGGGTTGGCTGATAACCTACGGCTGATGGCATACGACCAAGCAATGCGGATACCTCCGAACCAGCCTGTGTAAAACGAAAAATATTATCTACAAAAAAGAGAATATCACGACCGCCTGACTTTTCATCGCCATCGCGGAATGATTCCGCTACGGTTAATCCGGACAATGCCACAGTAGCGCGTGCTCCCGGAGGTTCGTTCATTTGACCGAACACCAACGTGGCTTGTGACTCACGAAGGGCTGATTCGTCGATTTTGGATAGATCCCAACCGCCTTCTTCCATGCTCTTCGAAAACGCTTCACCATATTTAATAACTCCTGACTCAATCATTTCCCGAAGCAAGTCGTTACCTTCTCTGGTACGTTCCCCTACACCAGCAAACACCGACAAACCGGAATAACGTTTTGCAATATTGTTGATAAGTTCCATGATAACAACGGTTTTACCAACACCAGCACCACCAAATAAACCAATTTTTCCACCCTTAGAATAGGGTTCGAGCAAATCGATTACTTTAATACCTGTAAAAAGCACTTCAGCTTTGGTAGAAAGGTCTTCAAAACGGGGCGGTTTATTATGAATTTGGTAACCGTTGCTTTTATCAACTGGTTTAATACCATCGATAGCATCTCCGATTACATTAAGAAGCCGGCCGCGTACCTGATCGCCAACAGGCATTCTTATTGGACTTCCCTGCGAAACAACATGCATTCCCCTGCGCAACCCATCAGTGGAATCCATTGCTATGGCACGAACTGAATTTTCACCTATGTGTTGTTGAACTTCAGCAATAAGTATTTGACCATCGTCCCTTTTTACTTCAAGTGCATCGTGAATACTTGGTAGGTCGCCTTCTATCTTTTCAAAACTCACATCAATCACTGGTCCAATAACCTGAATGATCTCACCCGCTAAATTTGACATACAATATAATTTTGAAATCTTCTATTTATTTTAAAAATTTAAAGTTAATTATTAATTCGGGAAACAGAATCGAATTACAATTGAAATAGATTGAAATAGATTGAAATA
>JANXXY010000011.1 GCA_025350365.1 Bacteroidales bacterium
CTATGTCGATAGGGATGGTCGTTTTACGAAGCCCTGAAAGGGCGCAATATTACGACATTATGTCTTAAAAGAATTGAAGAAAATTAGTTCCAAAGCTCATCGAAATCTGTCCACCATATTCAAACATTTTAAAGCTATCCATTCCATTGGTTCTGATGTTTACAAAAGGAGTCAATCCTATCCGCACATTGTATGCCTTTATTAATGGATAAAAATAAACACCATACTCCAATCGGGCACGACCAACAGTAGAATTAGGATTAGTGGCTGCCGGCCCCACTAAATCATAAAATATGGCAGGAGCATACGCAAAATTGCCGTCTCCCGGAAAAAATAAAAATGCAAATGCTGGCGAAAAAATGTTTGTTGAAAATGCTTTATCAGTTACCTTGTTCGAAGTAGTTGTTATTCCCCTGCTATCAGGCAAATTTACTATGTTTTCAAATATTGGCTGGTTAGCATTGCGGGAATAGCGAAACCTGAACTGAGGTGCGAACTGTGCAGCATTAATCCGTTTCGCCGTAAAAAATCCCTTTAGCTTTACTTCAAGTGCAAAAGACGATTTTGTTTCTTTTACCTCATTGTTTATATTGGTAACGGGGAAATATTTAAACTGCGACAAGCCATATTCAGCCTGCAGGCCAATAGAGAAGCCATTTTTTTGGATACATCCAAGAGTATTCAGATAACCAAATTCAGCATCCAACACAGCACGCCAAGTGGGAGTATACCTGTCAATCTGTAACGTGTTTTCATTTGCTTCCGTAAGAGGAAGCCTTACACTTGGCCGCAAAATTAATGTCTGCCCAATAATGGTATACTGCCAATTGAATTCAGGTCCGGCTTCAACATATCCTTCTTTTCCCGAAGTTATTCCATTCAGGTAGGGCATTACCCTAAACTTTATATCCTGCGAATATCCAAATGCCGGCAAAAAGAATAACAAACTTAAAAAAAGACAATTTGCTTTACTCATCTTCAGAGGATTTTCAATTTTATAATGGTAATAATTTAGATAATAAGCCTTTCAAATAAATCGATTTTTACTACAACTTACGACTTGAATCTTACAACTTTCTTAATAGTAACGCTAAAAAAGCCTGATTGTTGTAAGTTTTACTCCATCTCTACGATGGTAATACCAGTACCTCCCATCTCGATGTGTTCGTCGCGAAACGATTTTATAAAACCCAGCGCTGCCAGGTATTCACGTATCATCAAACGCAATATTCCGTTGCCTTTCCCATGGAGAATTCTCACTTCGCGAACATTTAACATTACAGCTTCGTCAACCAAATCTTCCACTTTTTCGATTGCTTCCTCGGTACGCATTCCACGTACATCGATATTTGATTTGAAATTTAGTTTTCGTTCGTTGATGCTGAATGATGCCGTAGCGGCAGGGTTTGGCTGAACCTGACTTAGCTTATTATATTCATTGTTTGAAACTTTCTCCAGTCGGCTGTCAGGCAAGGAGGTTGTCATATTGCCAAAGACTACGAGGTAATTTTTTCCGTTAATATCCAGCACTTCGCCAACAGTATCCTGACCAAACAGCTTCACTTTGTCGCCTATCTCAATTTTGCTTTTTTCTTCCTGCTTCTCACCAATAGAGGAATCTAAGACGTTAATTGAAAATGGCGTAGGTTTTTTCTTCTTAATCCTATCCTCGCGATCGCGAAGTTTTTCTATTTTTCGTAGAATTTGATCCTCGCCGACCTCCGTTACTTTTTCAATTTTTATCTTAAAATCGTCGAGCTGTTTTCGCACTTCGCGTGTTTTTTCCTTATCTGCCTGACTTTCTTTAATCTGTCGGATTGTATTCTCAATTTGTTTGTTGGCGCTTGCCAGTATTTCCTTAGCTTCCACTTTGGCTTTTTCCAGAATGGATTTCCGTTCTTTTTCGGTCTTTAACAGATCGTCCTCGTGACGTGTCACCAGCTCTTCGATTCGTTTTTCCATCTGGCGGATACTATCGCGTTTGGTTTCCCAATAGCGTTTGTCACGGGATATTGTTCGAAGATTCTTCTCAAAATCAACATGTTCCTGGCCAATCTTCGATGTGGCTTCCTGCAAAACTTCTTCAGGGAGCCCAATCTTACGGGCTATCTCAAAGGCAAATGAACTTCCCGGTTTCCCGATTTGTAACTGAAAAAGAGGGTTCATCTGATGCGAATCGTAAAGCATGGCGCCATTCACAATGCCATCGGTGGATGAAGCGAAATGTTTGAGATTAGTGTAATGGGTCGTTATTACACCATATACTTTTTTAAGGTTGAGCTGATTAAGAATAGCCTCAGCAATAGCGCCGCCAAGCATAGGTTCAGTTCCTGTACCAAATTCGTCAATCAGCACAAGTGTTTTGGTATCAGCATGCTTCACAAAATTTTTCATATTCAGAAGATGCGAACTATAGGTGCTGAGGTCGTTTTCAATGGATTGCTCATCGCCAATGTCGATAAACAAATTGTCGAAGATTCCCATTTCCGAATTTTCAGAGAGTGGTACGAGAAAACCGCATTGGTACATATATTGAATGAGCCCGGTCGTTTTAAGGCAAACACTCTTACCTCCGGCATTTGGTCCTGATATCAAAAGAATTCTTTCACGTTCGTCCAAATTTATGTCAAGTGGCACTACCGAACGATTTTCCTTCAATAAATTCAAATACAACAAAGGATGAACTGCTTTTACCCATCGAAAACCAGGTTGATCGAACATCGCCGGTTTAACTGCGTTGACACGAATGGCAATCATTGCCTTTGCCCTGATGAAATCGATGTTTCCCATAAAATCGTAAGCCTGAAAAAGTTCATCGAGGTAAGGACGTACAAAATCAGTTAACACGGTAAGAATTTTTACAATTTCCCTGCGTTCAGCAAATTCAAGCTCACGAATGGCATTGTTGATCTCCACCGCTTCGGCCGGTTCAATAAACGATGTTTTGCCTGTGGACGATTCGTCATGCACAATGCCTTGAAACTTCCGTTTATAAGTTGAATTAACGGGGATTACTGCACGTCCTTCACGCATGGAAATACCAGTGTCTTCGTCAACCAAACCTTCAGCTTGAGCATGTTTAAGAATTCGTTGCATAATCCGGCTCACCGAAGATATTTTTTCGCTGATGGATCGCCGGATGGAAGCCAGTTCGGGCGAAGCATTATCCTTTATCTGGTTATTTTTGGTAAGAATGGCATCGATGCGGGTAAGGATTATCGGGAACGATTGAACGCCACTCGTTAATTCGCGCAGGTAAGGATATTGATTTACGTCTTTGTTTTTAAAGAAATTGAGAATGGCATGAATGGATTCGAGCGATTGACGCAAGTCGATCATCTCATTTATTTCGAAGAAAGTTCCGATGATTCTTATTCGCTTTAATGCCGGAGTAACATCGATAAAATGCCCTAAAGGAAAATTATTCTCCATGATGCAAATCTGCCGAAACTCATCGGTTTGAGAGAGAAGTTTCAAAATTTGGCCAAAAGAGGTGTTAAATGCTACATCGGTTACCCTGGCACGACCTAATTCGCACAAGCAAGCTATTTTAAGCATCTCACGAACTTTGTCAAAGCCAATTTTTTCTTCGAAATTATGAGGATAAATCACAGTTTATATTTTATTGGTATAGCTTTTTTTAAATCCCAGCCACTTTTAAAAGTACGATAACATGCTCACTTACCCTGTTATCCAACATTTTACTGAACGCTGAAAAAATTTAAAAAACTTAAAATGAAATGAGCTGATATTTTTAGTTCATTTCCACGCAAAAATAAGGTTTTAGTATTTGTTTGCCTATTGAATAATATATTAATTTCGAGGTTTAGAGATTGAAGATCGTGGTTCGTGGTTCAGAGTCTTTAACAAATACTAGCTACGAGTAACAAACACTTAATCCATGTTAACAAAAGCCTTCCCTATTAAAATACTTGTTGGGGTAACCATCTTTTCCATCGCCATGGGATTTTTAGAGACGTCTGTGGTGGTATATTTGCGGGCATTACTTTATCCTCATGGTTTCGTGTTTCCCTTAGCTCCAATACCTCACCAACTTGCACTTACTGAAATATTTCGCGAAGCAGCAACTCTTATCATGCTTCTTGGCATCGGAATACTCGCCGGACGAAACGTAGCTTCGCGGTTTGCATGGTTCATCTACTCTTTTGCCATCTGGGATATCTTTTACTATGTCTTCTTAAAATTAATTTTAAACTGGCCCGAATCGTGGATGACTTGGGACATCCTGTTTCTCATTCCGTCGACATGGGTTGGACCGGTTATAACTCCTGTGATTGTTTCCATCACCATGATTCTGCTTGCCCTATCCATTATTTATCACAATTCGCGACAGGATAACGTTCATTTAAAGCCTATTGAATGGATGTTGCTAATTGTAGGATCAATTATGCTTATCTTAGGGTTCATGTGGGATTATTCGGCTTTCATTTTGGAAAAATACCGTAATTTTGACATTTGGGATACTCCTTCAGCTGATTTGCTTAATCTTGCCCTTACTTATATTCCCCGAAAATTCAACTGGATTTTATTTTGCTCTGGAGAAATTGTTATTCTTTCAGGAATTTTCACGTTTTGGAAAAGAAGCAGACAATATCCGAAGTAGATAAAGTAATTATATCATTGTTTATTAATATATTAAGCGATAGTTGATACCAAAACGTCTTACCGATAAGACTTAAATAATATGATAGGTATAGGCGTTTAGACCGCCCAAGTTAACTAATTGATTATAAATAATTAAAGTTAGCCAAAACCGTGTTTATTAATGGTGAACCTTACATCATCC
>JANXXY010000003.1 GCA_025350365.1 Bacteroidales bacterium
CCGGTCAGAGTTTATTCACCTCATGTTTATTTTTATAGGTGTTCAAGAGATCACTTCGTTAAGTTTTGGTTACTTTTTTCGGCAAAAAAGTGACAAATAAATTACCTGAGCTTTATAAAGTTCGGATTGGATCGTACTTAAGAGCCAAACAAAATCAGGCACTGCCTGAAGGATATTTCCGACTTAGACGCAGCCTAAGCCGAACGAGGGGACCTATTATTTCTAATGACAAGTTTTTCTTCGTTATAAAACTTACGATCGTGGCGGTAAACTTCAAGTTAATAAATTAAAATTATTATAAATTCTAAAAGGGTATTTTGTCATACACTTCTAGTTTCCTGTTTTTTTCTCTATCGAAATATAATTGTTATTTTTGCAGCATTAAACGTTATATAATGAAACTCGAAGAAATTCAGGATGAAATAATACAAGAATTTGAGCAATTTGGCGATTGGATGGAAAAATACAATTACCTGATTGAGATAAGTAAAGACCTCGAACCCATCGACGTTAAAGACAAAGTTCCCGAAAACGTTATTCATGGTTGTCAGTCAAGAGTTTGGCTGATTTCCGAAATGCGTGACGATAAAATTGTTTTTAAAGCCGATAGCGATGCCATCATTACAAAAGGTATCATCGCTCTTTTAATACGGGTACTTTCGGGCAGAAAACCCGCCGAAATAATGAATGCCGACTTGTATTTTATTGATAAGATTGGGTTAAGGCAAAATTTATCTCCTACCCGCTCTAATGGTCTACTTTCGATGGTTAAGCAAATGAAATTGTATGGCTTGGCTTATCATACTAAGTTGTCTCAACAATAATTTGTACAGATTCAGTTTTTCAGAACAACTTTTTTAATGAGTTGTTTAAGTTAAAATGAATACGCGAATCAAGAATCTAGACAAAAAAAATTAATCTTATTTTCATTTTTTTCGTACTTGTTTCTCAATACTTAATTTATACGAATTTAATATTTAAGCTATGGCAGATACCGATTTACTCCAAATAGAAACTGAGGTTGTTAAAGCACTCAAAAATACGTTCGATCCTGAAATTCCTGTAAATATATATGACTTGGGTCTTATTTATAAGATTGACGTTGACGATTATAACCAGGTGGAAATAACGATGACGCTCACTGCGCCTAATTGCCCCATGGCCGACGAGCTATTGTTGGAAGTGAAAGAGAAAGTTGAAGCGATAGAAGGCGTAAAAATGGCCGCGATTAATTTGACTTTCGATCCGCCCTGGGATAAAAACATGATGAGTGAGGAAGCTCTTTTGGAATTAGGGTTTATGTAGTAATTCGATCATTAACTGATTTCTTGAAGTAATAATATGGAATTGTCGCGAGTTAAAAGCGAGATATCAGATTTAATTCGCAAGGAAGCGTTTCGCTTGGGTTTCAGTGATATAGGATTTTCAAATGCCAGATTTGCTTCAGAATGTGAAAAACCACTCAATGAATGGCTTGGTAATGGCCATCATGCCGGAATGGATTATATGGAACGAAACCTTGATAAACGATTAAATCCTTCACTTCTTGTTGAAGGAGCCAAATCGGTTGTATCTGTTCTATATAATTATTACTCAAAAGAATCTCTTACCGGCGCACCTTACAAAATTGCAAAATATGCTTATGGGGAAGATTATCACGATGTTATTAAAATGAAACTCCGTGAACTCAGCCAATATATCAACGTTAATTTTGGAGAGCAGACTCAACGCAGCTTTGTTGATTCAGCGCCTGTTATTGAAAGATTTTGGGCGCAAAATAGCGGATTGGGTTGGATTGGGAAAAACAGTTGTTTAATATCCCGCAAGCACGGATCATTTTTATTTATTGCTGAAATAATTACCTCTCTGGAATTAGAGTATGACGTGCCGTTGAACGAATATTGCGGGACCTGTCGGAAATGTATTGATTCGTGCCCAACACATGCAATTTCTGAAACCAGAACTGTAAATAGTCACCAGTGCATTTCGTATCAAACCATTGAAAACCATGCCGAAATACCACCAGAATTAAAAGGTAAGTTTGCAGATAATATTTTCGGATGCGATATTTGTCAGGATGTTTGTCCATGGAATAAAAAAGCCCACGTTCATTCCGAGCCTTTATTTTCTCTCAAAAAGGAGGTTCTGGAGATGACTAAGGAAGGTTGGAATAATCTGGATGAACCAACCTTTCATTCTATTTTTAGAAAGTCGGCAGTAAAAAGGACTAAATTCAAAGGTTTACAGCGGAATATTCGTTTTGTTGGTATAAACCAATCTGAGTAGTGGTTAATGTAAAATTGTCTGAATTTTAATCATCACATTAATAACAATATACAATTATTAGTAAAAATATTTTGAAAATATCACTTTCAATTTAATAAAAAGTTGTAATTTCAGTTATCATTCGGTTTGTGAAAGTTAGTATTTATATAGCAAGAAACCTTGGAAGCATTAAAGTTAAGTAATTACAGAGAGTTAGACCAGTATGCATGTACTGAATTCTTCGCTACTGGTTTTGATAATACCAAATTACACATTGTTTCATGGATGCCAAAAGCAATTCCTCGTGCAATAATTATGTTAGTGCATGGTTCAGGTGACCATATTTTACGTTATGACCATTGGGCCCGGTTCTTTAATGACGAAAGAATTGGCTTTGTAGGTCTTGATATTCGGGGACATGGAAAATCAGGCGGAAAACGGGGACATGGAACATTATACGATGTTTTCAAAGATATTGATTTGCTAATTAATTATGCAAAAGTAAAATATCCTAATATTCCACGAATTCTCTATGGGCAAAGTATGGGAGGTAATCTGGTAATGAGCTATGTAATAGCTAAAAAGCCCAATATTAATGGATTAGTCTCCACTTCGCCCTGGTTAAGATTGATCAATCCCCCTTCGAACTTTTTTCGAAAGGTCAGTAAGCTGTTAGCGAAACTGACTCCATCAATAGCGCTTTCCAATGGATTGAATAGTAAAAATCTTACTGACGATGAATTAGTTATTAAATCATACGAAAATGATCCTTTAGTCCATGATAAAATCTCTCCGCAATTATTACTTGAAGTTTTAGAAACGGGAGATTCTCTTCTTCAAAATAGACATCGTTTTAATGTTCCCCTTTTAGTGTTGCACGGGACGCACGATAAAATTGCTTCATGGCGCGCATGTGCTGAATTTTCAAAGTATACCAGCAAAAACACATGTTTTAAGTCATGGGAAGGTGGATACCATGAACTCCACAACGATTATGATAAGGAGGAGGTTTTTGGTTATATCACCAACTGGATTGACCAATTGCCATTTAGCAGACACATAAATTAAATGGAACTTTTCCGAACCCCTTTTTCCATAGTTCCGTCGGAAACAAAAATTCGTTATAATTCGTGCATCATGTTGATGGGATCGTGTTTTTCCGAACATATTGGAAATAACCTCAATGATGCTAAATTTTCTGTGGACAATAACCCTTTTGGGATTGTTTATAACCCATTATCTATTAAGCGCGGATTATCCCGATTACTGGACGGAGTTGAATATTCTACTGATGAATTATTGATGAATCAGGAATTATGGAACAGTTTCGATCATCATGGAAAATTTTCGAATATTGATCCCAATGCTTGTATCTCATCAATTAATAATCAGTTTATTATTTCAAAACAAAATATTTCAAAAGCAAACTTTCTTTTTATCACCTTTGGCACCTCCTATGTTTATTATTTGAAATCAACACAGCAGGTAGTCGCCAATTGTCACAAGTTTCCGGCTAACGTATTTGATCGCAAAAAAGTTACAATAGAGGAAATTGTAGAAGAATACTCGGTGCTGATAACGCATTCCCGACAAATTAATCCTGCAATGTGTATCGTATTTACAGTAAGTCCTGTTCGCCATTGGAAGGATGGGGCACACGAAAACCAACTTAGTAAATCAATATTACTATTAGCCGCCGAAAGAATTTGCGATAAATTTGACCGGACATTTTATTTTCCATCCTACGAGTTAATGATGGATGATTTGCGTGATTATCGGTTTTACGATGAGGATATGGTTCATCCTAACCACATTGCTGTAAATTATATATGGCAAAAATTTATAAATTGCTTTATGGAGTCGAAAACCATTTCGATCATGAATGAAGTCGAGAAAATTGTTTCGGCTCGAAAACATCGTCCATTTAATACAGAATCTACACAATATAAAGATTTTGCACAAAAGACGTTGATTCAAATCAGGCATTTGCAACAACAATTCCAACTGCCGCTTCTCGAAGAAGAAAATTATTTCGCCTCAATATTGAGATAGAATTCTCAAGGTTACTCAAATTCTAAATTTTTAATTTTTTCAAGATCTTCCGGCGTATCTACTGATAAACTTTCAAACTCAGTTTTCTCAACCATAATATAGTATCCATTTTCCAGCCATCTCAGTTGTTCCAGCGATTCAGCCATTTCAAGCGAAGTTTGCTTAAGAGTGGTTAATTCTCTTAAAACCCCGCTGCGGTATGCATATATACCAATATGCTTGTAGTATTCATGTTGTGTATCCCAAGTGGAAGTAATTTTGTTTCTTAGGTATGGAATCGGTGACCTGCTAAAGTACATTGCCCTATTATGTTTATCAATAACTGCTTTAACATGATTTGGATTAAACACATCTTCGTTTGATCGAATGGGTTTTACAAGCGTAGCAATTTGGGTATTTGCATTTTCAAAACATCCCATTAAAGTTTCCAATTGTGCCGGTTGAATGAAAGGCTCATCTCCCTGAATATT
>JANXXY010000004.1 GCA_025350365.1 Bacteroidales bacterium
CCGGTCAGAGTTTATTCACCTCATGTTTATTTTTATAGGTGTTCAAGAGATCACTTCGTTAAGTTTTGGTTACTTTTTTCGGCAAAAAAGTGACAAATAAATTACCTGAGCTTTATAAAGTTCGGATTGGATCGTACTTAAAAGCCATACAAAATCAGGCACAACCTGAAGGATATTTCCGACTTAGGCGCAGCCTAAGCCGCATAGCGGCGACCTGTTTGCAGAGTTGATGCAAATGTAGCTTATTTAGCTCCTTTAGGAGCGACCTGTTTATCAGTAGATTTCGTAAATGACAATTTTTCATTCCCAAGAAATAATTACTTTTACTCATCAGAAACACAGATTGACAGTGTTATAAAATATATTGACAATCAGGAAGATCATCACTGAAAGGCTTACAAAAAAGAAATTACCATGAATCCACAAATGAACAGGTTGATTTTTCAGCTTTCATCTTCACGTGCAGATGGCAAAAACACTGAAATTTCATTAAATAAATTTAACAAGTTATAGCAGAATTAACAAAAAATTAATACAATAGGTTATTGAATTTGAAAAAAACATCTACCTTTGCGGCCTTAAAAATATTAATTAATTAAATAGAAATAATGCAGGTAATTGAGAATGCTTCATTAATATGTCGCAGCATGGGAGAAAAGAACATTTATATTGTTCAGAATGAAAACACAGGAGAAAAAATTACTCTCCAGAATGTAAAAGGAATTGAATTGGAATTAGGTATGGAAGGTAAATTGATTTACAATGAAAACTCTTCGAATCAATTAATAAGTTTTGAACCTGTTACAGTGGAAGAATTAGTTTTCTAAAACAGTCATCAATCCCCCTAAAATATTAAGCGGCCATCGGATGTAACTTCGGTAGCCGTTTTTTTTGTGATATTATCTATGAAAAGTACCCGGGATGTGCTACTTTTAAGACTTTTCAAATTGATATGCAAGTACCCTCATCCGAATTACAGACACGCATGTTCCGCTTTAGGGAATGCATGGACAATATGAATCCCGATTGGGCCATGGTAGCCATTTTTGGGAAGATAAATCAATATTATTTCACCGGCACCATGCAGGAAGGCATGTTGCTCATACCCCGTAACGATGAAGCCGTTTTTTGGGTGAGACGCAGCTATGAGCGTGCCATAGCCGAATCGTTGTTCCCTGTTATCAAGCCTATGGGTAGCTTTCGTGAAGCGGCACACAATTTCTCTTCTTTTCCTGATACTGTTTACCTCGAAACGGAAGTAGTTCCAATAGCATTAGTGCAGCGTTTTCAAAAGTATTTTCCCTTTACTCATATGAAACCGGCAGATGCGAGTATAGCCTCGGTTCGGTCAGTTAAAAGCGAATACGAGTTATCGCTGATGCAGCAATCGGGTCAGATACACCAACGGGTTTTGGAGAAGCGCGTTCCGGAAATACTCCGCGAAGGAATAAGTGAGGCTTCGTTTGGCGGCGAATTGTTTTCTATTCTAATCGAAGAAGGGCATCACGGAGTGGCCAGATTTGGCATGTTTGATACAGAAGTGATTTTGGGGCATATTGCTTTTGGTGAAAGCTCCGTTTACCCTACAAGCTTCAACGGGCCGGGGGGTAATTATGGCATGAGTGCGGCAGTGCCTATGTTGGGTAGCAGGAATAGAATGCTTAAAAAGGGCGATTTAGTGTTTGTTGATGTTGCCTGCGGAGTAGATGGCTACCACACCGACAAAACAGTGACCTACATGTTTGGTAAAACTCTTCCTGATAAAGCAATAGAAGAACATAACGCTTGTGTTCACATCCAAAATGAAATGGCAGCCATGCTGATACCCGGAGCTATTCCCTCGCAAATTTATCAAACAATTATGGATACGTTAAGTCCTGCTTTTCTCGAAAACTTTATGGGATTCGGCAACCGGCAGGTTCGCTTTCTGGGACATGGAATTGGGTTAACCATCGATGAAACGCCGGTTATTGCCAAAGGGTTCGACGAACCTTTGCATGAAGGGATGGTTTTTGCTTTAGAACCTAAAAAAGGAATACCTGATATTGGAATGGTTGGTATTGAGAATACTTTTATTGTAACTCCAACCGGAGGCAGATGCATCACCGGAAATCATCCGGGTTTGATGGAAATATATTGAAATTGAAATCTCTTTTGGAAGTTGAAAACAATAGCTCGAAACTGATGGAGTTGGGTTGATTTGTAAATAGTGTTTGGTGTGCCGAAGAAAAGGTTTTTATCTGTTCAACCATCTCATGCGGCTTGCTGTGTTGCCAAATTTGTAGGCTACCATAATTTCGTGCGATCCAAAACTGTGTTGTCTGATTGCATTCAGGTTATAGTCAAATGCATATCCGAAACTGAATTTATCAACTGTTACCCCACCCAATAGTACAAATGCGCTTCCGGTGCGGTACGAAATGCCTCCCCAATAATCGTTCACGTGCATTTTTGCTGTGATATCAACCTGAGTAACTAACTGATTGGTGGTTTTTAGCAAAATGCTAGGCTCAAAAGTTCTGTCTCTGTCTATCTCATAACGGTATCCCAGGGTTAAATTTGCCTGACGATAGGTCTTAAACTGTTGGTCCATATTGTTACCCAATTTGGCGTATGATTGCATCAGGTTGGACAATGACAATCCTGCATAATATGTTTCGGCGGTATATACTACTCCTAATCCTACATCGGGGATAATCATATTCAGTGATGTGTTGTCGACAAGTTGGTCGCTGGTTGTTGCAAGTTCAATTTTCTGACGGTTGATCGAAAACTGGTACATCGAGCCCGATACAGCAAAAGACAACACGCTTTCGCCCATCGGGATATGATAAGCATAGGTTAACTGCGCTCCTGTGCGGTCTATAATCCCATTCTTATCATTGAAAACATATCCGCCCAATCCAACCCGACCTCTGGTGGAGTGGCTCATTAGCTTGCGGCGAGCCGATGCACTCTTATGTATAAAACTGCTCTTCAATATCCTGGTTTGAAAACTTACAATATGCGTCTTTGGCGAATTAGGTAAACCCAACCATTGTTCGCGGGCCGTTACTGTTACTGCCGACAATCCGTCTAAGCCTGCATAGGCAGGATTTATTAAAAACCCATTGAATAAATACTGACTAAGAACTGGTAATTGTTGTGCTTCTGCTTTTTGTCCGAAAAATAAAACTATCATTACTGAGACGTAGATGATCTTCTTTTTCATTTGGTTTATGTTTCTGTGATTATTCATCGTTTACTTTTCTCCTTTTTGGATGATACAAATATATAGGGGTATTCATCCTTCTTTTAGAGTATAATAACTCAATTTATTTTGAGAGAAACATGCAAGATAAGTAGGTAAAAGTAGCAATTTCAGAAAGATAAGTCGACTGAATATTGTTTCAAAGTCTATATAACAAGCCCTTCAACGACGAATCATTGAAGGGCTTTTTAGTATTTGTGATATGCCAATTTTGTTATTTCTTAATATTTATAAGGCCAACTACCTGAACAGCTTCTTTCAGGTAAAGGTCCTTGCCAAGATCTTTAACCCAGTTATTTGTCCTGGCAAGTATAGCCGTATCTCCCTTTGCTGCCTGATCGTCGACCAACAAGGTTCGAATCTTCAATCCGTTCGATTTCTTTTCTAACGTTTCATATTTTATGCCTCTGGTCATCACTTCATTTTCACGTTTATCGTATTTCTGAATGTTAAGTGATACCAATGTTTCGTTATGCTGTTTCTTAAACTGAAGCGCCTGTTCTTTAATCACTTTAAAGTCGGCATTTGCTATCAATGAGGCATTTTCCTTCTGAACAACAGTTTCCAAATTCGTTAATCCTGTCCATGGTTTGTAAATTGCAGCATTAATTTTAGTCCATGGCATGCAGTAATCCTGCTCACGTTCTCCAAGTTCTAATTCGCTGTATGCATCAGGCAGAATAATATCGGGCGTTACTCCCTTCAGCTGGGTAGCTCCACCATTAATCCTGTAAAATTTCTGAATAGTCACCAGCAAAGAGCCCAATGGCTTAAGATTTTGGTAAGAAGCGCTCACATAATCATCTAGCTCCATTTGAGTTTGAACAGTACCCTTCCCAAAGGTAGAAGGACTACCCATAATAATTGCCCTTTTGTAATCCTGCATGGCGGCTGCCAAAATCTCGGAAGCCGATGCACTAAAGTTATTTACCATTATAATCAGAGGGCCACCATATTGAACGGTTGGATCAAAATCTTCCAAAATCTTGGCATTGCCATTTTTTGTCTTTACCTGAACAATTGGACCCCGATTAATAAATAACCCGCCCATTTTAACGGCATCGCCTAGGGAACCTCCTCCATTATTTCGAAGATCGAGAATTATTCCGTTTACTGCTTCGTTTTTTAATTTCTCTATCTCTTGGGCTACATCCTCAGAACAGCTACGACCCGTTTCAGTTTGATCGAAATTAGCGTAAAATTTAGGGAGATAAATATATCCTACTTTCCCATTAGGACCTTCGAGTATAGCCGATTTTGCATATGTTTCGGCGATGATCACAATGTCGCGCGTAATGGTAATATCTTTAATGGTTTTGTCTATTTTTTTAACGGTAAGGGTAACTTTTGTGCCTTTTTTACCTCGTACCAACTTCACCACATCTTCAATGCGCATGTCGAAAATATCAACAGGTTCCTGCTTTTCCTGAGCTACTTTAAGAATAAAGTCTCCTTTTTTCAAGTCACCTTGCAGCCACGATGCACTTCCGGGTACAATATCTACAACTTTAGTTAAGCCGTCCGATTCCTGCAGCTGAGCGCCTATTCCCTGCAATTGACCTGACATGGAAAGTTTAAACGTTTCTTCATCCTGTGGGGGCAAATATTGCGTGTGTGGGTCGTAAATTCCGGTAATAGCATTAAGGAAAATACCAAAACGATCTACATCTGGTGTTTGCTTGAGTCTTTTAAACCAATCGTTGTGAACTTTTAATACCTTACCACGTGCCTCGATTTCCATTTCAGCAATGGTTTTCTTCTTAACGGTATCTGATTTGGTTTTGTTTTCAGAATCCAGATCTTTTACCGGCGGTAAATCACTATTTCCATTCCCCAACAGGTCGATATCTGACAATGATTTTCGCTTAGCAATTGATTTAGACTTATTTTGAGTCTCCATCATATCGCTAACACGCGCCACAACCTGATATTTTAATGCTTTTCGCCAAGCTTCTTTTAATGCTGCATCATTTTGAGTGAATTCAGATTTGTCGGGATCTGTTTCGAACGATTCGTTTTCATTTAAATCAAAGGGTTGAGCAAGAATGGTTGTATAGTATCCTTGTACTTTAACGAGGCTCTTATCGAAAAGCTCGTTAGTAACCGCATAAAATTCAACACTTTTGGAGGCAATCTGGTCGTCGATCTTTGTCTTGTAAACCTCAAGACCCTTAAGATCACCTTTTGTAAAAAAGCGTTTGTTAAAATCAAGATGCTTAATATATAAGTTAAAGACTTTTTCAGAAAAAGCATCATTAATATCCATTGGGCTGAAATGAGCCATGGTGAGTGTTTGGGTAACTAACTGTACCAGTACCTGATCTTTGTTTTCCCGGTTACAAAATGTATAGGACGCAAGAATAACTGCAAGTATAACCCCGGTGAGCAGTATCGAAAATCTTTTTATAGATTTATTAACTTTTATCATCTGACTAATTCTTATAATTAAAACTAAAAATGCAAATATACTTCACAAAAATGGCATCTGGTTGAGTACAGCCAAATAATACAGAAACTTTATAGATTTTTAACTAATTTTTGCTTGCCTCGCAAAAAAGATCGTATAATCGGAGAGATTATATCACAACACTTCGGTAAATTTTCAGCAATATTCTTAAAATGAAATACTTAGATATATATTGAAATATTTCTTTATTTCCATGTATTTCAACGTATTACATTTTATAGAAATGTAGAAGTTGAAAAATTACCGAACTATTGTATCAATTAGTAACCGGTATTAATTTGTAATCTGTTACTTTTGCAGGAAAAAAATGCTGACTATTAGTATACAGATCGTTGAAGCAATAAAATATATATACGAACAGATTCTTGTTGAAGAGAATACATCCGATAAAGTTTTTGAACAGTTTTATCGAAAAAACCAATTCACCGAACGAGAAAAATCTATCATTACATCAGAGGTGTATTCCTTACTTCGCAATTGGCGCTATCTTCATGAAATTCAGAATACACTTGCAATTATCAATAAAGATGATTTTTATATTCTTTATGAAATTCATTGCATCATTACAGGTATTGCAATTCCTCCATCACAGAAATTCAGTAACATCAACAGAAACAAAGTTCAGCAAATAGTTACTTCCTTTAAAGGGAATGTTGCCATTGAACATTCGATACCCGATTGGCTTAACGAACATTGTTTAAAAGAACTTGGAGATGTTTGGACATCTATGAGTAAAAATCTTATTCTTGACGCTCCTTTGGTTATTAGAGTTAATACCGAAAAAATCACAAGGGATAAGCTTCAGTTACAATTTAAAGAAAAAGGTTTTTATTCACTCCCACATAAAGCTGCCATAAATGCCCTTGTTCTGAAACAAAAAATTAACGTTTTTAAGTTGCCTGAATTTAAGGAAGGGTGTTTTGAGGTACAGGATATTTCGTCTCAAATGGTAAGCCATTTTTTAAACCCGCAACCGGGATGGCGAATTATCGACGGCTGTGCCGGTAATGGCGGAAAAACCCTGCATCTTGCTAATTTAATGCATAACCGGGGGAAGATTATTTCATTGGATATTTACCAGTTTAAACTAGATACACTTAAAAAACGAGCACGACGAGCCGGATCATCCATTATTGAAACGCGACTTGTCAATTCCACAAAAGTGATTAAAAGATTGTATGGCACTGCTGATGCAGTTTTGCTCGATGTTCCCTGCACTGGTCTTGGTGTACTTAAACGAAATCCGGAAATTAAATGGCGATTAAAGCCTGCCGATCTTGAAAATCTGCTAAAAACCCAGGCCGATCTTCTCTCTCGCTATAGTAGGATGGTTAAGCCAGGAGGCAAACTGGTTTATTCAACTTGCAGTATTCTTCCTTCAGAAAACTCATTACAAATTCGGAAATTCGTGGCAAACGCATCGGGTGATTTTGAATTTGTAAGCGATCAGTTTCTTTCACCCGAGAATGGTTTTGACGGGTTTTATATGGCTGAGATGAAACGTAAACCTTGATTATTCGTAACGAATGGAATCGGCCGGATTTTTAACTGCTGCTTTTATTGCCTGAAAACTTACAGTAAGAATGGCAATTATTATGGCTATCAGCGCTGAGAAAAGAAAATCGAGGTAATTGGTTCCAATATGAAAAGAATATTTATGAAGCCATTGTTGCACAGCAAAATACGCTAAAGGCCATGCAATTAACAACGAAATGATGACTGGTCTGATGGAATCGCGGATAAGCATTAAAATGATGGCATAAAAGGATGCTCCCATGGCCTTTCGGATACCAATTTCCTTAGTACGCCTAAGTGATGTAAATGCAATCAACCCCAAAAGACCTAGACAGGCAATAAAAATTGATAAAATTGAAAATGCAAAAAATAACGATGCAATCAATTTTTCAGAGTTATATTGCTTATTAAAATCAGAATTGAGCCAGAAATAATCGAACGGATATTCAACATTATATTTTTCCCAGGTTCTCTTTATAAAAGCGATGTTTTTACTGATATCTTTTGTGTTTAACCGAACAAGAATATAGCCATCTAAATTATTCCGCATATTGGTAATTATTGCCGGATCAATGGAATAATGAAGAGATTTGAAATTAAAATCCTCAACCACTCCCACAATTGTAAATGGTATCCTCTTTTCCTTAACAGGCATATAAATGATATGTCCAATGGGTGATGGTAACCTCAGATATGTTTCGGCTGCCTTGTTAATAATACATGCCAGGCTATCGCCAATGTGTTTTTTGGAGAAAAACCGACCAGAAATTAATTTCAACTTCAACGTTTCGGCAAAACCTTCGCTGGCAATAGATTGATTCAAAAAATAAGCTTTATTCAGGTCATGCTCCGGGAAGAATGCATTATTCATAAATCCTTTGCCTGGTATATGAGTTGCTTTAGCCACACCATAAATCTCCTGATTTTTCCTTAAGTCTTCACTAAAAGCATCAAACTTTGTTTCCATGCCCTTTGACCGCTTTATAACCAATACCTGATCTTTTGCAAAGCCCAGATTGTAATTGGTCATGAAATTTAATTGCCGATAAATTGTAAAAGTACACAGAATTAGAAATATCGTAGCAGCAAACTGCGACACAACAAGAATGTTACGTAGTTTTGGAGAATTTGAATTGCTTCGTAAATCACCCTTTAATGTCCGAAGGGGGTTATACGATGCCAAAATAAACGCAGGATAGGTCCCTGCCAATACCCCTATAATAACCGAAACCAAAATCATTCCAGCTATAAATACGGGCTTAAATAACAACGAGATGCTTATCTGCTCATTAACCAGACTTTGAAAGGCGGGGGTAAATATTTCGACTAGAACAAATGCCATCAGCAACGCAACAAAACTCAAAAAAACCGACTCTATTACAAACTGAAATACCAATTGCGTTTTGTTTGATCCAAGCACTTTGCGTAAACCAACTTCTTTAGCCCTTGTAGTAGAGCGTGCAGTAGCCAAATTCATAAAATTAATTGCTGCTATAACTAATAAAAGGATAGCCGCGAAAACAAAGATAAATATGCTGGATGCGTTTATATTTTCGCCCAACTCGTATTCGAGATTAGAATACAGGTGAATATTTGTAATTCGTTGCGTAAAATATTCAAAAGTGTTCCCTTCTTTCGAAAAATCAGCAGCAGACTTCAGTGTCATTTCTTCAAGTTGCGGAACCACATATTTTTGAATAATCTTCGTATTCATATCAGTGTTTTTAAAAATTTCCACACTGAAATGTAGAAATTTTTTAGAAATCTGGAAAAAAATATCGCATTGTTTCCAGAAATAAAGCAAAAATTTTGACAAATGAAAAAATACTTTTGTTCAACATCAACTTCGGTTGCTTGTAATTTTAGTGATTTTACTTGACATCTGGAAAGTTTTAGGAAAATTCACTTATTTTCAAAATTTCAACTTTCTGGTATCATGGGTTTTTTTATGGGAGTTTTCGAGTGGATGTGGATTTTACAGTGTATTCATTATAAGAGACTATTGGAAACTATCTGCCACAATATTTCAGAAGGAATTCTCAAATGCTATTGAAAGTTTAATCGAAAAATAGCCTAAATATACACCAAAGTTTAC
>JANXXY010000050.1 GCA_025350365.1 Bacteroidales bacterium
GTATGTATCTGCTCAGGATGATGCAAAGAAAGAAAAAATTACAGAGGATAAATTACCTCAACCAGTTAAGGATGTTTTGGCCGGCAACGATTATAAAGGCTGGAAAACCGATGCTATCTATCTGGTTAAAGGCGAAAAGGAGTATTATGAAATAACCTTGAAATTAAATACCGATACCAAAACAGTTAAATTGGACAAAGACGGTAAAGTAGTTGAATAGGTAATTACCGCAAAATTAAAAAAGACTGCATCGAGAAAATCGAGTGCGGTCTTTTTTTTATCAACTGGCTTAAAACAGGCTAAATTGAAATGAGTTGAATAAAATAGCGCTAAGATAATAACTGCTTTGTGCTCTTGTATTTTTATTTAAAGGGATCAGACGCTCTCAATTTACCATAGTCGAATCTTTTAGAACCATACAAACCCCAAAAAAGCCCAGTGCACCATTGTTTAGGTTGGTTGATACGTTCCCCTGCTGAACATCAAACAAACCTCCACGCCATTCGGTCTCCATAAGCAATGAACGGATAAATTTCTGGTGTTCTTCCGACAAACTGTATTTACGGCGGATTATTTTTGTGCCTTTTGGGAACCGGATAATTTCCTTGTCGGGATGCAGAACCTCGTTGATATCTACATTTTTGAGAATATAGAAAGTCTCCTGAGCCATATTACTCCCATAGTTCTGAGTGTATTCGGTACTTTTTGTCCAATCGAAATAAACCTCTATGATGGCCGGCATCCCTGTTTTGATATGGTTGTATACATAAAAATCGCCTTTACTTTGGATGGAGAGATTGAATAGAGAAAGTTCCGTGATAGATACCATGGTGTCTCTGGCAGTAAATATTTTGGAATTGCTGGTGATGGTCAATACATAAGTTTTACCAACCACGGCTTGAAATGGTAATGAAAAATAACTACCCGGAATAGTTAACGACTCGATAAACTGGTAACGATTGTTTCTATCATCAACAGTCACTGTTGCACCCGAAATTGGCTCTGAGAGTTTATTTGGTTTGGTATTAGACATAGAAAGGTTGATGCGCTGAGACTTCATTTCGTTAGTGATGATGCCATCAACCACCATGTTTTTAACTTCGGACTCCTGAAGTTTCCATGGATATTCGGTCTCGCAACCCGATAAAAAAATAATTGTAAGTAAAAGTACCAAAAACCTGGAACCAAGTGCCAAGAACCAAGACACGGACAAATAGTTGATAATTTTCAACGGTGCATTATTTATGTCGCTTATAATTAATTGTTTCCTTGCCATTAAAAATTAAAATGATAAGATATTGAAGGCACCACACCATAAAAATATCGCATGGACGATGTGATATCCTCGCGATTTAACCGATCCATAGGCACTACAAACGTTCCATCGGCAGCTTTTTGCTTGTTGAAATATATAAATATCGGGTTTTTATTGTTTAAAAAATTTACAATTGAGAAAGTAAAGCTGTGCTGAAACCTGCGGTTTGGTTTATTTAGCTGAAAGGCAGCAGAAACGTCCAATCGCTTATAAGTAGGTAATTGATCATTGTTTTGCGAGGTATAGACCGGCACCTGAGTTCCGCGATAATTATAAAATCCGGTTGGTGTGGTAAAACGCATCCCGGAAGCCAAATTATAATTGACCGAAAACAGCCACCTTGGTTTTGCCTGCCAGGCCAAACTAAGCACAAAGTTGTGAGGACGATCGAATGTTGCCGGATATGAACTGTTATCATTTAAACCGTCAATTTTCTGAAATGTTCTGGACCATGTATACCCTGCCTTACCTGAAAATTTTCCAAATTTCTTTTCCAAGCCAAGTTCCAAGCCATACGACCAGCCCCTGCCCTGCCGCAATTGGCCCTCTATTTCCGGGTTCACCAGCATATTGGCATGATAGATATATCCAATCTGATTGTTCATCCATTTATAATACACATCGGTTTGAAAATCGATACTCCCAATCGATACTACATAACCCAAATCGGTAATATCGGCATATTGCGGCTTAATATTAGGACCCGCCGGAAGCCATACTTCCAGAGAGTTAAACGGACTAATCGAATTTGTTATCAAATTGATGTATTGATAGGTACGACTGTAGCTCATTTTCAGGCTCGACTGTTTAGTGGTGCGGAACGAGGCAGATAATCTCGGCTCAATGCCTCCATGTTTATAGAAAACTTCTTTATCCTTATAATTTTTAACTCCTGTGGCGTTATAGGAATCGTCAAACTGAACTACAAAAGCTTTACCTGAATTAATCCACGATGTGAACCGAAATCCATAATTAACTTTTAACCAGGGCAATACTTCCTGTTCGGCGCCTGCATAAGCAGCGGTTTCAAGCGAATTTACGGGCGACACTTTAAAGTTGTCTAAAATGGTAGAATTTTGATAGTAATTTCCCGGATTAAAACTATAACTGGACCATTTGATACCAAACTTCCAGATAAGGTTGGGTGTAGCATAAAAAGTCATCTCTTCCTTCAAACTGGCATTGCTAATCCTGGAATTCCAATATTCGTTTTTAGTAACAGAGGTATAAAGATAATAGTCGTAACTACTGGCAATGAAGGATGAATTGAGAAAAACCCTCGAACCAAAAACATGGTTCCATCGCAAGGTTGCACTGGCATTAGTCCAGTTTAGACCATTGCTGTCGTCAAAATCCTTGGTAACCCTTAGAATATCTTTACCGGAATAAATCGTAAAAAACAAACGATCCTTAGCACCTAATTTTATATTAAGTTTTGTAGTGAAATCATAAAAATACATTCCCTGTAGGGATGGCATAGAGGGTTTTAGGTATGCGTCGAAATACGATTTCCGGAACGAAACAAAAAACGAGCTGGCATCTTTTTTAATTGGCCCCTCCACGGTTCCGCGTGCCGAAATCAATCCAATATCTCCTGACGCAGCAAATTTATTTTTATTCCCATCCTTTGTTCTAATATCTACTACCGACGATAAACGACCACCATAATTAACAGGATAATCAGCTTTATATACATCCACACTGCGGATGGCATCGGGTATGATGGGAGAAAATATTCCCAGCAAGTGCGACGGATTAAAGATGGTAGCTTCATCCAACAGAATAAGGTTTTGGTCGTAATTACCACCCCGCACATGAAAGTAGCTTGAACCATCTCCATAAAAAGAGATGCCCGGCATAAATTCCAATGATTTAATAACATCAGGCTCGCCCATCAATGATGGCAGTTGAGCCACAAACGATGGCTGAACATCGGTTTGCGATGCGTGCCTTTTAAATGCCATTTCCCCGGTTTGAAGGTTCGAAATAACAACCTCCTCAATTCGCTGTATCTGCTGTTTTAGGCTAAAATCAATCTTGTAATTGCTTTGTAAATTGATATCCTTTTTTTCTGGGTCGTAACCAAGGTAAGATATCTCAAGTGAATAATTTCCCAATGGAACAGTTAATGAAAAAAAGCCGTAACCATTAGTGGAAGTGCCAATTCCAAGATTCCTGATAAATATGGTGGCACCCGGAAGAAACTCGCCCGATAAGTTATCCTTAATAAAACCACTAAGTGTAACATTTCGCAATATACCTTGCTCCTCCTCTTTGATTACCTCCGTCGGAACATTCCCTTTTTTGAGTACGATGTAATTATCAACAAGCTCAAACTCCACCGGAAGATTTTTTAATACCGAAATGAGTGCAACGCCAAGTGAAACCTTATCGAAAGAAGCTGTAACAGTGGCACTTTCAGGAACCTTACGGGGACTATAGGAGAATCGTATTCCGGTTTTTTGTGAGATATCGGCAATTGCCTCTTTCAGCGAAGTTTTTATATATGTGCCAGTTACAGGCTTATCCAGAATGGAGGATTGAGCAGCAACCTGCGCAACCCCACTTAAAAAAAACAATATGGTGATAAAGCCCAAATTTTTCATAGAAAATAATCGATCGGATGATGTTACTGATGTTAACACCCTTTGCCTTTAATGATAATTCTGCCATCCTTTTCTTCGATAGTGATGTCAAGCGTCGATTTAAGGACTTTAAGTACCGTATTGAGATCTTTGTTGTCGAAAATGGTAGTGATGGTGCAATGGTTTAACTCAGAACTTTGAATAACAATATCCTTGTGATAAACACTGCGTAATGTCTTTATTATTCCAGATAAACTGTCGTTTTCAAACACCATTATCCCTGTTTTCCATGCAATAAAGTTATGGTCTTCATTATTTTGTTTCTCCACCTCCTTGTCCACTTTACTAAAAACAGCTTTCTCACCTCTCGTAACCACAACTTTTTTATCTTGCTGTTGATGATCGTAAACACTAACGGTCCCTTCCGATACAGTTACTTCAATATTATCAGCTTCCGCATAAGCCTTTACATTAAAAGAAGTTCCAATCCCGCGATCGCCGTGTCAACGCCCGACGTGTTCGCCGCC
>JANXXY010000083.1 GCA_025350365.1 Bacteroidales bacterium
CACTATTCTGTTTACCTTTAGTTTGGCTGAGTGAACATCCTCACTACCGGAAACAAGGAGCTTTGCTAACCTTAATTGTTCGTATTTGTTACGAAGCTCCGCAATTTCATTGTCTTTTATATTTATAACATGACTCAACCCGATTTTTTCAGTTTTCAATTGTTGATAATCGATTTTTAGTTCTTCGTGGATTGAAATTAATTTCTTAATTTTCTCGTCCAATAAGTTAACTATGGCTTCTTGTTCTGTCATGCATCTGTTTAAATTGTTACAAATATAATATAGGTTTAAGAATTAAAAAAATATTGTTAATAAAATAGAGATGTACAGTACTTATCAAACTATTTTTATACCACGTTTTAAATTTACTAATTTTTATGCAATTAATACGTTTTAATATAACTATTGTTTTAATAATTATTGTCTCATGTCCGCTATGGATATGCGCTCAAATATCAAAAAAATCTGGTTTTATTCCACCACTTAAAATACCATTATTGCTGTCGGGTAATTTTGGTGAGTTGCGATCAAATCATATTCATTCGGGGTTGGATTTTAAAACCTACGGCTTACCGGGGCTGAATGTATATGCCGCTGATGATGGATATGTCTCAAGAATCAAAATTGAGCAGAGTGGATTTGGAAACGCTGTTTATATTACTCACCAAAATGGGTATACTTCGGTGTATGGGCACTTATCAAAATTTAGGCCCGATATAGATTCTCTCACCAATGCCTGTCATTATAAGGAAAATAAATTCAGTGTTGAATTTTTTTTGAAACCCAATGAGCTCAAAGTGAAAAAAGGAGAGATCATTGCGTTTTCAGGAAATTCAGGTGGCTCGATGGGACCTCATTTGCACTTTGAAATAAGAGATAAATCTCAGATGCCTGTGAATATCCAACGATACTTTAATTTTTCCATAAAGGATACAATACCTCCAAAGATTTTCAATGTGTGGATTTATCCAATGGATTCAATGAGTTTTATCAATCATAAAAATTTGCCGCAATGCTTTAAGGTGATTCAAACGAACGATAAAACAATTTTGGATGCGAAACAACCTGTATTGATAAAAGGTAAAATTACTTTTGGCATTGAGACTTTGGATTTTATGAATTCATCATCAAACACATTAGGCGTTTATTCCATTGAACTTTATTTTAATAATCAATTAAAATTTAGTCAGGTAATTGATAGGATTTTGTTTTCGGAAAATAGAAGTGTCAACAGCTTGATTGATTATGGATATTATTTGAAAAATCGCGTGCGAATTAACAGATTATATGTTCAGCCTAATAATAAATTATCAATATATCATGGTGTTCAAAACCAAGGGGTAATTTTACCGAAAGATTCTTCTGTTTGTAATGTTCGTATTCGTGTCTTTGATAATAATTTAAACATTTCAGAAGTAAAGTTTGATGTTAAATATGATATGAAAAAGGGAATCGCAATTCCTAAGCCCTCTTTAAATAGTGGGGAAGTCAAATTAATAAATTGTTTTGTCGACGATAATTTTAGAAATGATCAAGTTGAAATTCATTTCCCGGCATTCTCCATGTTCGACAATTTCTTGATTCATTATGAAAGCTTGCCTGGAATGCAAAGTTTTTTTTCTGACATACATCATTTTAAAAATGAAGATGTTCCAATAAATAAACCAGTTAATTTAAAAATTAAACCAAAGAATTTGCCGGTAAAGCTTCAATCAAAAGCTTTATTGGCAAGGATAAATGATTTTGGGGAAATGGATTGGTTTGGTGGTGGATATTCCGGAGGCTTTGTGTCAGCGCCAATAAAGGCTTTTGGTAAATATGCCATCGTGGTTGATACAATTGCCCCATGTATAATATCGATTAATAAATTTGTTAAAAATCAGGATTTCACTGATTGGGATAAAATAGCCTTTACTGTAACTGATTCTCAGTCGGGAATATCTTTTTTTAGTGGAAAAATAGACGGTCAATGGGCTCTTTTTGAATATGACGAAAAACAAGATTTGATTTATTACCGCTTTGACTTAAGGAGAATCAAACCCAAAATGAAACATTCATTGGATTTTATGGTAATTGATAAAAAAGGGAACAAGGCCAATTATCATTCAACTATTTATAAATAATGGTTTATGGAAAACCTGGTGGCAGAAGGGAAGTGAACATTTAATAAGAGAGGTATAAAGAGAATATATTTATCCGATGTTGTACCTAAAAGTTTTACCCTTACTTTTTATTATAAAGCACTCAATGAGCAAAAATGGATTTGTTTACATAATGACTAATACAAACAAAACGACGTTGTATATTGGTGTTACAAATGATTTATGCAGAAGAATATCCGAACATAAAAATCATTTGATAAAGAATTCTTTTACAGATAGGTATAATCTTGAATATTGTATCTATTTCGAAGAATTTGCTTATTTTGGATTGGCAATAGAGAGAGAAAAAGAGGTTAAAAAATGGAATCGTCAAAAAAAGGAAGATTTGATAAATAGAAAAAATCCTCAATGGAATGTTTTGGTAACAGAGCATGGCTTTGTCAAGAATCCTCGTCTTTGACTTTGAATGAACACATAGAAAATCACGAGATTCCTCACTCCGTTCGGAATGACAGTTTGCATAGTGTGGTATAGG
>JANXXY010000086.1 GCA_025350365.1 Bacteroidales bacterium
GACATGACTGATTGGTTTCAATATTTGGAGATTACTAGAAAGTCAAAAGCAAAACAGGAAAATGTTGACAATCTTGTAAGTCAGATAAAAAAAGGTCGTTGGAACAAAAGAAAATCGACTTTGATTAAATGAGAAAAGAGAACCACACTTTACGTATTCTGCAAATGTTTTTAAGAAAATTAACAATTCTGCTGTATTTGGATTTGTAACTGCAACAAAAATTACAGACATCTATTGCATAGCCAAACGAGATAAAGGTCATAAGGTCACAATCGATTTTATTAGCAATTTGATTGAAATAATTAATGCAATTGGGGTTGACAGAGAAGTTATAATTGAATCATTATCATCACAGGTAATTGATTTTGAAGATGCTATTCAAACTGTTTTATCACGCCTAAATAATATTGATTATATAATTACTCGCAATCAAAAGGACTTTGCAAAATCTGAGATAAAGGCTTTAACTCCAAAAGGATTTCTTGACCATTTAAAAAGGAAAAATAAAAACGGGCTTTAATAGGAATCAATCTGATTTCATGCAAATACTGATGAAATACTAGTTAGAAGGCCGTTACCCAAATTGCAATCCCAAAGCCCCTTCTCTCCACAAAATAAATGAGTACCTTTACCAACGAAAAACATTTTTCAATGCTTCAGCAAGATGCTTAATTATTGTTCGCCAATATATTGCAAACCTTAAAAATGCTGGTATTTCCATTTCTAAGGGTTATCTATTTGGCAGCTATGCCCGCAACCAGGCAAATGAAAATAGCGATATTGATGTATTACTAGTGTCTGATGTTTTCGATACCGATGATGATGTGGTTTTATCAAGGCCATGGTCGCCAAAATATCGCATCGATTATCGTATAGAACCTGTAGCAATGGGATTAAAACGGTTTCAAACGGACGATAATTCCATTATTCTGGAGGTTGTTCGTAAAGAAGGCATAGAAATAGATTAGTGTCCATCGGTAAAGTGATATTAAAAGCAGTGGAACAGGATTATATGTAATTAGATACATTGTCATCAATTTTGAATAACATCGAAACCAAAAGGAGAAAAAGGAACGGTTCGAGAGTGCAAAGGCGTATTCGTGTGAGAACGAAAGTGATAATTTACGGAGGATGTGGAAAACAACATCCGGGTTATTGGCGCTTGCAGCCTGTCGTTCGAACCTGAAAAAGGTGACTTATGATCTTGCATTTATTTGAATTATATTTGTGTTGTAATTAAGCGATGGATATGGATAAATCACTTCTTATAAAATCAGTGCTTTGGGATTATGACATTGCCCCGATGGAAATAGAAAGGTTAATAAAGGGTGAGGTCGACCACGTTTATCATTATACACTCGAATCGTTTATGCATAAGATGATCGAAAATCTACCTTGGTATACAATTATTAGCATAATTCCTCCTGCAAAAATGGTGGAACTGCTTACAGAAACTTTTGTGGATTCAATCCGGCAACCATCGTTGCGAAACCAATATAAATATGTCAGGAACAAGTTATACGGCATTGTATTCTTTACAAACGAAAGTATTACAGTTATTTAGTACCATAAAAAGCCCCTTTTATTTAACTGGAGGAACAGCCTTGGGTCGATTTTATCTTTATCATAGATATAGTGCTGATCTTGATTTTTTTGTAAATAATCATCCTGACTTTAAAAAGGAAATCGAACCATTTGAATATGCTATTCGGTCGAATTTTTTTTTACAAAAAGAAGGTTCACTTGTAACCGATGATTTTGTAAGGTATTTGATTGTTGATGACAATATCTCTTTAAAAATAGAGTTCGTTAACGATGTTGCGTATCGCTATAAAAATCCAATTTCAAATAGTGTCTACCCCATTGATAACATAAGAAATATTCTTTCCAACAAACTTACCTGTATTTTAGGAAGGGATGAACCAAAAGATTTTTTTGATATTCTATGTATCTCATTATCATTCCAATTTAACTGGTTAGAAATTTTTAATGAAGCAACAGAAAAAGCACTTATCAATGAAATTGATTTATCGCAAAGGATAGCCGACTTTCCAGCGAAATGGCTTGCAAAAATAGACTGGTTAATTCAACCTCCTGACATTTCTCAAATAAAATTATTTCAGGAAATTATTTCAAAGGATATATTACTGGGTAGCGATAATAGTTTGGGGTTAAGCGGAACACGTCTTGATAACTCTGTTATTAACTATCGGTAGCCATTCCAATACTTTGCATCCTTTTAACCTGGTTCTCAATTCTTGGTTCTGTTGGCTAATGACACATTGTGTAATGATAAGAAGCGAGGTTTTTTTGGCTTTCGGTACTTAAAAACCTAAGGGAGAAAAGTAAATTGCTATCAGAAAAAAAATTTCAAATTATAGCGTTTGTCCACTTCGTCTGGTTCTCTCAAAAGATTTTATTCAACCCTGGCCTTGAGCTTATCAACCCTGCACTTGCAAAGCTAAAGGAACGATTTCATTTGCATTTAATCGGTAATTTAAATGCTTTAGGCTGTGCCTGATTGTATAGTTCTTTAGTCTAGTTCTAATCCGAACTTTATAAATTCCAAATAATTTATTTGTCATTTTTTTATCGAAACGGTAACCAAAACTTAACGAAATGATCTCTTGAACACCTATAAAAATAAACATGAGGTGAATAAACTCTGATTGGCGGAACTCATTCCGTCTCGTTCCTCGACTTCATTCAAACAGCCGCCAATCAATATATGGAATTTTTATTTGATGCTTCGCGGCTCTCGTTCGGCTTAGGCTGCGCCTAAGTCGCAAATATCCTTCAGG
>JANXXY010000155.1 GCA_025350365.1 Bacteroidales bacterium
AATTTATAAAGTGTAATACGTTGAAATACAAACAAATATTTCAATATATCTAAGTATTTCATTTTAAGAATATTGCTGAAAAATTTGCCGAATTGTTGAATATTAAAAAGGTTGTGAAAATGGAAAACGATGGCATATACAGCTGAATTGACAATTGAGGGGAAAACCTTTACCATAATCAAATGCGAATATAAATTTTCCCAAAAAATTGATTTATTCGGCAAACCGGTTCCAAAAGTAACTAGTGATGCAATTAAACTGGAAATATATGGAACGGCTGATGAAACAAATATTGCCTGGGCTACAAACTATAAAAAAAAATTAGGAGGTACAATTTCTTTTTATAAAAACGATCAATCAATTTTCAAGGAAATCAAATTTACGGATGGGTTTTGTATTAAATACAAAGAAGAAATACAGCTTTTAAAAAATGGCAATTCAATAACTCCATATAAGCATTGCCTTGAAATTTCTGCCAAAGTAATAAGTATCGGCGAAATTAAGCATGACAACCATTGGCCTGAATAAATAAATGATCACAAACCGGATATGGCAAAACAAGTGGAAGTGGAAATTGAATTAGAAAACGGTAAAAAACTTTTGCATTGTATAAGCCTTGTTATTAAGCAGGAATATAACAATCATCATACGTTTGAAGTCTTACTGCCCTTTGAAGTCCTCGAAGAAAGCAAGGAAACATTTTTCAACAAATCTTATGAAATCGTAATTGGTAAGATCATTAAAATTTCAATTCAATCGGATACTTCTGAAAATAAGAATTTTAAATTTAAAGGAATTGTCACATCAATCGAATTAAAAAACAATGATACGTTCAATCCTTATTTTGTATTATTTGGCAACAGCGCTGATGTGATATTAAAAGATGGAATACAGCGAAGAACTTTTGTAAAACAAACCCTGAAACAGATTTATGATAAAATACTTGATACATATCCACAAAATCTATTGAAAAGGAATATTAAGTTGGATGATAATCCGTCAATAGATTATGAGGTTCAATACGATGAAAGTAATTACGATTTTTTAAAACGAATTTCACAGGAGCATGGAAAATGGTTTTATTATAACGGACTGGAACTGATTGTAGGATCCAATGAAGATAATACTATTGATTTTAAAATAGATGGTGTACAAAATTATAATATGTCTATTTCAATCAACCCGTCAAAGTTTGGCGTATATAATTACAATTATGTAAATCATAAAGAAACGTCAGGAATTTCAAAGGATCAAAAGCTGACAGGATTAAATCAAATGGTAAATTTTGCCATTAAAACATCGGAAAATACATTTTCGCAGGAAAATCAATTAATTACAGTTGATACAATAAAAGATAATTCCGAGCTTAATGATTATGTAAAGCTTACAAAATCAATGCATGCCGGAAGTCATATTTATTTTAACGGATCAGGAGAAAACAACGAATTAGCCATTGGTAAAATTGCTTCTGTAAAAGGAATTATATTTAATGATGACGGCAGCAAATCCGAGGAAAATCTGGGAAAATACTGGATTACCGACATTGTACATGCAGTAGATGAAAATGGGTGTTATTCCAATAAATTTACTGCTATTCCGGAATCATTGTCGTTTCCTCCAGTTTATCACGAGTGTCAAAAACCAGTTGGCATGATTGAGATTGCTGAAGTGGTGGATAATAAAGATCCGGATAAGCTGGGAAGGGTTAAAATCAAATTTTATTGGCAAAGGAATGATGCAGAATCAGTTTGGGTACGTGTATCATCACTTTACTCAGGCACAGGAAAAGGTATACTATTTACACCTGAGCCTGGCGCTCAGGTTATTATAGGCTATCAACACAACAACCCTTCGCAACCTATTTTATTGGGAAGCCTTTATCATAAAATAGATGGTGAGTCCTATAATTCGGATGATAATAAGCTGAAGCTGATTCAAACCAAAGGCGGCAATTATATTTTCTTTGATGATAACGACAAAGAACAACGCATTGTTATTTCCAACGAAAATAACAATAAAACATGCATAACCCTGAATTTTAAAGATAATGGAAACATTGAAATAAAAACAGAAGGCTCCCTGTCATTGGAAGGGAAAGATATTAGTATAAAGTCGGAAACATTAAAAATACAGATCGATCAAACAATTGAAATAGAAGCAAAACAGAGCGCTAAAATTAAAACTGCCCAGTTGAAATTAGAGGCAAATGCCTCTTTGGAAATGGCAACCCAAGGTTCGTTAAAAATGGAAGGAGCATTGGTAGATGTTGAAGGGCAAGCTATGATTACTATGAAAGCGGGACTGATAAAACTTAATTGATATAATGTTCTTAATTGAAAAATAGTACTGTTCAAATAATAAACCTTAAAAATTAAAATTATGGCAAATGTAAATCAGCTTTCACAATTATTTATTAATGATACCGACGTGGCTCTTGTCACCAATAGTGCTATTTCATTCAGCCAAGGTGCTAAAACAGTTGCAGCGCACATTACCTGTACGCAAAATTTTACTGATGAGAGTCCGGTTTTCGATTTTTTTATACAAAATCAGGCAGCCACCATAAAACTAGTGATTCAAAATACACTCGATTCAGGAGGTCCTACAGAAAGGACTATCGTATTTGAGAATGCTATCTGTAAGGATTATATCGAAACGTTTGATATGCAACACCAAACTCAGGATGATGTAAATGATTTATTGATTGTATTTACCATTCAGGCAGATACGGTTGCCATGGGAGGTACAAATTTTCCGGGATAATTCTTACTGATTTACCCTTTGGCAAATAATAATATCATTGTTAATAATGATATTATTCTGAAAAGTTAAATCAGGATCAACATAATTTGAGCCTTTCCACCAAGAAGATTTTTTACGAAATATCCATGCGTATGGTATTTGTTGTTCGTTTGTAACTTCAATAATATTTTGAGGATGGCTTTCATTATAGTCATTTATAAAAATATAAAAAAGTTCACTAAAAGGCATATTATACGGGGCTTTTGCTTTGAAATTTGTAAGAGTAGTTTCGTTGGCGCTTTTTAAAAACTCAAATTGAATGATTAATACTTTTGTAAGATCAAGCAGATCAAGATTGGGCATCGTATGATCCATTGGATAATGCCATTTTTTAAATATTTTGTCAGGTATGTTTAAATATAACTTCAGCGAATAGATAAATAAAAAAGGGAGAGGAAATAATATTAAACCAAGGGTGTAAAAATAAAGCGAAGTATCAATAAAAATAAAAAAGTTTAATAAAAATAAAACTAAAATTCCCAGAATAGTGATTGCAAAAGTAAAAAGCAATTTTTTTCGAGAATTCAAATCGGTAAAGAATACCCTTATTAGGTATATATGAATAATACCTGCAATTAAAAATGATAAAAGGATGAATAAAAATGAGATTTTTATTGATAATAAGTGTATTAAACCAATACAATTTATCACGCCAAATAGGGCTAAAGATACTACTGTATAATAAATGAAAACTTTTAAAGGCGATTTCTTAATGTCAGGGATAATCATGGAATAAAGATAATATTTAAGCAATATAAAAATTAATTCTAAGATAAAAAAACGGGTTCAGTGACAGTAAATAAAAAACGTTAAAACATAATCCATATGAGCGCATCAATAAAATCGAACGATTGGCAAACCGTAGCTGTGGCGACCGTAGGAGCTGCTGTAGGAGGGGGTGCATCTGTTACCATGTTTCAATTCAGGAGTAAAAAATCTGATTTTTTAGGGGAATACCTCTTTGTAGGTGGAGGGATAGGATTGGGAGGAAGTTTAAATTCCGCAGTGGCTCCCAGTCCGTCCGATTTTGTTAATAGAGGCAGGGATTTGAACTATTGGTGCGATTTAAAAGTAACTAAACCTTTCTCTGGCGAAGACCTAAGTAACAGTTCAGGAGACATAACCTCAGCGGGAGTTAGCGCTGCATACGGATATTCCGTTGTTTTTATCACTGCGGGAATTTTTGATAAACTATTTAGCCACCAATATATAGGTGGATGGGGTATTGGAGTTGGTGTTTCTGCGTCGACAATGAAGGGAATTTGGGTAAGGCTTTCAACAAAAAATTACTATTAATTTTTTTTATGATATTAAATAATTTCTAAAATTTTAACTAAACCCCATTAAAACATGAAAAAGTATATCTTCTGGGTGCTCGTATACCTTCCGTTATCATCCGTTTATGCACAATCCGGCGATTCCAAATTGTTTTTCAAAGTATTTGGTAATTATGCAATACCTACTTCCGGTTCCTTTAGAAATTCTGATTATACAACTTCAATAAAAAACCATGATTATAGCTATTCGAGTATTAAAGATGGTTTAGGAATGGGATTGCGTGCAGGAGTGGGAATTGGAGTGGTACTAAATGATTTCATTAATTTAGGATTAGATGGTGAAAAATATTTTGGAAATTCTATTAAATCCAACACATTGGTGTATGATGATAATAATAGTGGATTAATACGTATTACCAATACCAACGTTGACTATCAGGCAAATATATTAATGTTGAGTCCTAATATCACTTTCAAGGCTTTGTCACAAACGAATTTTTTTGTATATAACAGGCTGTCAATTAAGGTAGGGATAAATACAAAAGTGACAGAAAAGCATAACATCGAATTGAATGAAAGGTTTGTGGAAGATTCTAATATAAATCCAAATATGACGGATCATATCACAAACACCAAGCAGGAATTTGAATATCAAGGTGGGTTGCCATTTGGCTTTTCAACAGCTTTGGGTTTCCAGGTAAAGATGACGGATAAGGTAAGGTTCTTTGCCGAGCTTGAATTTACTCAACTAACCTATAATCCAAAAAAGAAAGTAATGACCCGTTGGGAAGATTATAAAGGTAAAGTTGTTGATATGACAACTATTGACAAGATTATGATTGAGACAGAGTATGTGGATAGTTATACTGTTTTAGACGGAAAAACAAATACCAAAGCTCCTATGCAACAACCTGCTTTAAGAATGCCCTTTTCAAGCATTGGGCTTGGAGTGGGGTTTATATATAAGTTATAAAATATAACCATTTTTATAGATGAACGATATAAGCAATACCTTCTATTCACTGCCACTAAGATTGGATAAAATTATAAGTAAAAAATTCAATCCGTTATGCTCTTTGCAGGAGTCTATTGCCCAAAACATATATCTGCTCATTACCACTGACTTCAAAGAACTGAGGTTCGACCATTCTTATGGATGCAGTATTTGGGAACAGGACTTTGAAGTTTTGCCGAATATAAAATGGAAAGATATTTTATCTTCTTCATTGGAGAAAACAATTCAAACACATGAAGAAAGGCTTAAGAATATTAAGGTAAAAATTGAAATTGAGGAATATAAATTTATGAGTAAAGAAAACATCCGGATAAAAAGAAAACTTATCATAAATATTGAAGGATTTACAGTAAAAACAAATGAAAAATTTGACTTTATAGAACAGATCTTTATTTCTCCCTTTTCACTGGAATAATTAATAATGCCCCATATTATAAAATAGAAATTTTGGAAAAAATATCTTTCGATAAAGAAAAGATTAAAAGCAGGATCCTTAAAAAAGCCGCCGATTTATGGGGATATAAGGAAGGAGAAATGGAATCTTTTGATCCATTGGTGAAACTTTTGATTGAGGCTTTCGCTGGCGAATTTGAAAAAATAGGTTATGAAATAAATGAAACCCAACTCAGGATTATTGAAAGGCTTACAGGTTTAATCAACCCGGATATCGATATGGTTAAACCTTCGTACAGCATTGTTCAAGCGAGGGCGGTGGATGCCGGTACCACAGTGAATAAGGATACGCAGTTTTTATTAAAAAGAGGAGAGGACAGAGGCAAACCTCCCGAAAATTCCGAAAACGCGGAAGTTTTTCTTTCACCGATTGATCAATATAACGTTTATAATGGAATAATAAAATATTGTATTTCACAGGGTAACGCATTCATACTTGAAAATGGAACAAAAAAGTCTCCCTTTATTGAGAAAGATTCAAAAGTTTTTGAGGAATATAATTGTTTATGGTTGGGATTAGATTTAGAGGAAGATGCTCAATCAATGGAAGGTATGTCTTTCTTCTTTGATTGGTACAATGAGCCACAAAAGGAATTATTTTGTAAATACCTGCCTTATACCGAATGGTTCTTTCATAATGATCAGAAATTATCAGTAAGGGTGGGGTTAAACTCCATACATACATTACAAAAAAATAACACACTGGAGGAATTATTTGATATTTCAAAAAAAACTGAGGGGCAAGTATCATCGTTATTAAATAAATACTTTATTACTATTATTGAACCTTTTGAAATAAATACATCCAAAGTTAAAATCATCTATCCTGAAATTTTCGAGAAAAAATTTTCTTCTCAGGAATTAAAATTATTTAAAAAAGAGTTGATATGGATAAAAATAAAATTTCCTGAATATTGCCCTTCTGAAATAGTGAACAATATATTTTGTGCCATTAATTGCTTTCCGGTACTAAATAGAAAAATTCATAAAATCAATTATAAAGTACAACAAAGCTTAAATGTGATAGCTTTAGAATCCTCCGATTCTTTTTTAACAGTAAAAGATGTTCGAGGCGATGATAACAAGGTTTATAAAGGAATACCGCTGGCCGGATTGAATGAAGTTGAAGTAGCTACCTATACCATTCGAACTGCAATTAATCGGTTGGACCAAAGACAGGCACACGAAATTCTTAATTATTTACTGGAGCTTTTGCAAGATGAAAGCCTTTCTTTTGCCGCTATTGGCGAAGATTTTTTAACTTCTCAGATTATTGAACTAAACCAAAATATTGCAAGACTGGAGCAGCGATTAAAAAAACATTCTGACAACAAAACCTCCAATCCTTATTTGGTCTTAAATGCCATCTCCCCCGGAGAAACTGTTTTCATTGAATATTGGAGTACTCAAGGCGAAAGTGCCAACAATATTCCATTAGGCAGTAAAGCTAGTCTTTACTCCGGGTCGTACCTCGATAATAAATCGATATTCCTGATGATTTCAACCGCCGGAGGACGCGAAAAACCTAGGGGAGAACAAAAAATAAACCTTTTAAAGAAAAGTCTTTTATCCCGGGATCGTATCGTTACACCCGAAGATATTAAAATTGCTTGTTGGGAAGCACTAACTTATAAAGCCCGGGACATCCAGGTGAAAAAAATATACGAAATTGGTCAAACACCTTTCACCGGATTTATCAGAACAATATTAATCGAAATTATTCCGCTCGATACTAAATCTTTAAATGAAGAAGAATGGTTGGTAATATGTGCCGATTTAAAAAATTCATTAGAGTCAAAATCAACCGGTAACTGGCCTTTTAAAATAGTATTAAAAAAATAGAAAAATGGTTAAAATAAAGGAACCTGATTCGATTAAACTTAATCCAGACCTTAAGGTTGAGTTTATTCTATACGAATTAATAGAATCTGGTCTGGATCCGGAGGATATCGTAATTAATGCTCTTGGTATTTTTAAAAGAAGGTATGGGAAAGATATTATCAGCGGTGAAATAAGAGATTATAAAGAAGGTAAAAGACAATATTATAATCTTGACGTAAACCGAAATGGCATATATGATTTATTGCCTAAGGGACTATTTCATCAACCGCAAAACAGAAAAAGCAACCTCACCGTTTCACAAGCAATTGAAGAATATAAATTACAAAAACATTTGGAGAAAGAAGCCAGATTATTCTTCTTGCCTTTTGAACAGGAAATTTACAGATTGTCTTTGTTACTTGAATGTGAAGAAAGAAAAAGCATCTTTGATGTGCAAAATGTTTTTAAAAATCAAGTTTTTATTGATTTCTGGGGGATACCTGAAATTTTTAATGAACAACAAATATGTAACCTGTTATACCTCCTTCCCCTCTCAAGTTTTATTGTTGGTAATAACTTTCTTACCAAGCTCTGTTTTGAAAGCATTTTAAACGATCGGGTTGAAATTTACGAATCTGCGCCTTTAAATCATCAATTTGTAGGAAAAGAAGACGTTAACTTAAATAATATTAATCTGGGAGTGAATTTTATCATTGAAAATAATTATCAAGAAGTAGCCACCTGCACTGAAATATCCATTCATCCATCTTTTCCTCCAGACCTTGTAAATTATTTGGAAGGAGGATCCAAAATGAAAATGCTTGTTTTTATGCTGGATTACTTTTTACCTTTTGAAAATGATTTTAGTACCCATATAATTATGGAAGAAAAATTTTCTCTTTCTGAAAAAGCACACTCTTCAAGGTTAGGAATAACCACAAACATCTAAAATATTATTCACAGCCTACCGGAGGTTTTTTTAATTTGGCAGTAATATCTGTTACCTTTTGATTAGCCTCTTTTTTGATTACATCCAGGTTTGAATTCTGATACTTTTTAAAAACTAATAATGCTGATTGATAAAGGGTTTTTCTTTGATTGCAGTTTGTGATTCTTGATTCCGCTTTGCTCTCATCGGAATATGCAATGGCCATCCCTACTTTTGCTTCAAGTTCAGAAATTTTTGATTCATATGCCGTAACGTCAACAGATGATCCTTCCTTTCCATGGGACTGTGCTAATTTAAGTTGAGATTCACAATCTTTTAATTGTAATTGTAACTTCTCCAATTCTTTTTTTCCGGATCCGCCCGATCCGCCCGAATCACCTGACTTAGATGCCAGTAGTATTTTATAAGTTTCTAATTGAGATTCCGTTTCTTTGAGTTTGTTATTCAAAATATCAATTTGTACCATGCTTATTCCTTTTTCTTTGATCGTTTGTCTCAGTAAGTCAATGGTATTACGGTAAGTAAGGAAAGCATCCAGAGAATTAATAATTCCTGTGGCTAATTTTTTATTCGATCGGAAAATTAATGAAGAGGAATCCCGTTTTGTTTCATATACAATAGATTGAATGTGATTTTCATATTCATTAATGCGGCGAATGCTTTGTGCCTGGTCAAATTCATTACCCTGCTTGTTTAAGGATGCATCTAATGTTTCGAGGCCTTTTAGTTCACTTCCCATAGAATCAATAACCACCACTAATTTTTTTTGCTCATTCATAGTATGGTTAAGGGTTGTATTCTCCGCTTTTAGAGCAATATTTGGAACATATAGAAAAAAAGCAAAGGCTAAAACTGCAATTACAACTGTTAAAAAATATGACAGGGCAAATTTGAAAATTGCCCTTGTTCTCTCACTACTATTAATTGGTTTCATGGGACTATCGTTTAGTTTTAAAACTGTTCATTTACTTCTTTATAACACTTTATGATAACGGACTCCATCTTGATTTTGTCTTTTCATTATTTTCCTGAGCAACATCATGCTCCACGATAAAAACGCTTTGTCCTTTTCGTTTGCCAATAAACTCAAGTTGACTAAGGATAGAAAATAATTCGGAAATCATTTTAATATAATCATATATGAAAGACAAGGATAGTATTGGATCATTGTGATTATAGGAGTAATTATTTAAAAAATCATTGGTTTTATTTTCCAGAATACCAGGCGAAAGATTGGTCCATTCACCAAGGTACACAAGTAATTCTTCTCTTTCTTTTGCAGTAAGAAGTGTAAGTATAGTGCTAATTGTATTGGGCACTTGAAGTAATAATACAAAAAGATAAATAGGGGGCTGGCTTGGAATAATCATTTTAAAATTCAGGATATTGGATGAAATGCCAAATCCAAGCCTTTCTGAAAGCATGTATATACAATTACTAAGAGAAGTTTTTTGGTCTTTTGATCTTATCTTTTGAAGAATAAGGAAACAACTCCGTTCAATTAAAATGAGGCCATCTCCCACAGCATTATAAAACTCAATAAAATTTGGATGACATTGAAGAGAGGTGCATGCAGGAATAAATTCCTGATGATGTTTAAATTCACCTTTTTTGTACGATAACTTACCAACAATAAGCGCTGAGGATTCAAATTGAGTAAGATTCACGCTTGTGGTTAATAATATATCTAACTTATAAGCAGCATTTGAAAAGGGGTTTCTTGGGGGCAACTCATTATCAATCGGATTTCCAAACGGGATTCTATTAAAAGGATTAACAGAAACTGTGATATAAAACATTGCTTCGTCTGAAAAAGCTATATTATTGCCACTCAGTAACTCATTTGAGGGGAGGTTCAATGTTAATGGCATATCCTCAAGAATTTGAATTCTACATCCGTTTGGAGTTATACCAATGCATGTTTTGAGAGATATGTGAATATTGCCAGCCTGATCAATATTGATCACAAGATTGTTGGGACTTTTATGATAAGGTAATAGACCAAAATTTAAAGAAGAGTGAGAAGTTGATATTGAATCCCTTACCTGATCATCTACAGAATGCTGGAACGATAATAAATGACTTTTGGAAATTTTCATTCCATCTACCCAATTTACAGGAAAATATTTTATTTCAGATGACATAGTTTTTTCGTCTTACAATTTATTTAATCTCTAATAAACAATTAATTTCCGCTTTTGTGGGTGGAGTGTGAAATGCGAAAGTATCCGTCCGTTATGTTAAAACTTTTATTTGACCTGCTACTTACAGCTTTAAAATGAAATTTGCCTTCTATTACTTTTTCGTCCTCTTTGGTTATGGCAATTTCTCCATCTACACCTGCCCAAAGGCCATTTCCAAATAAATCATACGAGAGGTCGGCGGCATCCCCATCGCTACTTAGTTTTCTGGGATTTCCAACTTTATCCCATGTTTCGTTAAATGGGAATCCAATATAATCGTCACCTTTTTTACCAATAATTCTTTTTGCATAAACCACCAATTCATAAGATGACAATACTGAAGCTTCCCAATCTTTTCCGTTAATCTTTGCTTTCATAAAATAGCCCTTTTCACTAGTTGCAACATATCCTTCGTGCGCTTCTGTGGGTTTTGAATCAACTTGATTTTTAAGCTTATAGGCAGTTTCCTGAGCTGAAGTTTTACAGGAATACAAAAAAGCAAGTGATGTAACAATTAAAAATAATAATGCTTTTTTCATATCGTTTGGTTTAAATTGCATGCAATTTATTGAATTACAAAGGATCAAACAATAGGAAGTTAGTAAGTGGAGTCGTATTTTTAGTAAGTGGTAATTTTTCATTTTTAAACTAAAAAATATTTGGTTACTTACTTATTAGTAAGTATATTTGGTTCAAATTATTAATTGATAGAGTTATATGTCTATTACCAGAGAAAAGATTATGGAATTAGGTGAGACTCTCATCCGAACTAAGGGTTACAATGCATTTAGCTATCAAGATATATCATCAGAATTAGGAATAAAAAATGCGGCTATACACTATTATTTTCCATCGAAGGAAAATTTAGGAACCAGTATTGTAAGGACTAACATTCAACGTTTTGAAGAAATGCTCGAAAATATGCACAGTCGTGGTTTTGACGAATGGCAACAACTTGAAACATTTATTAAGATATATATTAAAAGTCACAGGGAGCAAAAACTGTGTATTGTTGGCTCTTTAGGACCCGATTTTAATACCTTAAATGAGACTACTAAAACAGAACTTGTAAGAATGACAGAAATAATACTCAAATGGCTTGCCGATATTCTTACAAAAGGAAGAGATAAAAAGCTCTTTTTTTTTAAAGAAGACCCACAAAATAAAGCAGTGGTTATATTTTCGAGTTTAGTTGCAAGTTTGCAATTGACAAGGATTATTGATAGATTGGACTATAAGAACATATATCAATCTATTACGGAAAATCTGAAGCCCTAAAAATTAATCGACTACACTTATTTATTAGTAAGTAGAAGAAAAGGTTGTTGTGATTTTAAAAAAAAATAAAAATATGAAAAGAGCTGTAATAACAGGACTAGGATGTGTAACGCCGATTGGGAATAATGTGAATGATTTTTGGGAAAACTTAAAAAAAGGCAAAAGTGGCGCAGCTGGCATTACAAAATTCGATACTACACATTATAAAACAAAATTTGCCTGTGAAGTTAAAAATTTTGATCCTCTACAATATATAGAAAAGCAGGAAGCTAGAAAACTGGACTTATTCACTCAATATGCATTAATCGCAACCGGAGAATGCATGCATGATTCAGAAATAAATCTTAGCGAGTGCGACCTTAATAAAGTTGGAGTTATTTTGGCAACTGGAATAGGAGGGATGTTAACATTTGAAGAAGAAATTTTAAGTTTCGGGCAAAATGGAAAAATCCCAAAATTTAGTCCTTTTTTCATTACAAAAATGATTCCCAATATAGCATCAGGTCATATATCAATCCGATATGGATTGCACGGGATAAGCTATTCTATTTCGGCAGCCTGTGCTTCATCTAATAATGCTATAGGCAATGCATTGGATCTTATCCGGATGGGACGGGCAAATATAATAATTGCGGGAGGCGCCGAAGCTTCCATAACACAGGCTGCTATTGGCGGTTTTAATTCGATAAAAGCACTATCAACATTAAATGAATCGCCTGAAACAGCTTGCCGCCCCTTTGATAAATCAAGAGATGGGTTTGTGGCAGGTGAAGGAGCCGGTGTTCTTATGATTGAGGAACTTGAACATGCTTTAAAAAGAGGTGCTAAAATATATTGCGAACTGGCAGGATATGGTGCGGCTTCAGATGCATATCATATTGTCGCCACTCACCCTGATGGTTTAGGAGCCATTCTGGCCATGGAAGGAGCCTTAGCTGATGCCGGATTAACTCCGGAGGATGTTTCATATATCAATGCTCATGCAACTTCAACACCCTTAGGTGATATAAGTGAATGCAAGGCAATTGAAAAGGTTTTTAGTAAATGGTTAAATAAAATCAAAATCAGCGCTACGAAATCAATGACTGGCCATTTATTAGGAGCGGCAGGTGCAATAGAGGCCATCGTATGTATTAAATCAATTGAGCATAATATCATCCCGCCCACTATCAATCTCAACGAAACCGATCCTGAAATCAATTCACAATTGGACTTTACCCCTCATATAGCATTTAAAAAAGAGGTGCTGGTGGCTCTGAATAATACATTTGGGTTTGGGGGACATACATCAACAACAATATTCAAAAAATATTAATTATCAATTTAACACATTGATTTTGAAATAAAATTGTTATTTGTCAAATCCAAAACTAACACCCATTCGAAAACCGATGTGTTTTTTAAGATAAATTTCCTCGGGTAAAAAACCTTTTGTTTTATAGATAAAACCTAAATCAAAAGATATATTATGAAGAGTAGTAGTTTTTTTTGTAAAAAAGAA
>JANXXY010000190.1 GCA_025350365.1 Bacteroidales bacterium
TTTTGTGATTATTGGTGTTTCGCCGGGATATGCCCATATTTTAATTAGATTTCCTGCGGTACCACTTTTCCCCGTTAAAACTTGTTGAGTGGTTAAGGAATATGTTCCTCCCCGCATATAAATAAGGTTACCTGGTTTAACCACTTTCCAGGCGCCATTCAAGGATGCAAATGGTTTGTCAATGGTTCCTGCATTATTATCACTACCATTCACTGCTATATAATAATTTGCCTGTGTTGATGGGGGCTGAATTGGTGTACCTGCAACCTGCAATGCGTTAATAGATGCGTTTTGTGCAACACCTGTTGCCGACACTACTATTGATCCAGTCCTTTGTGGGCCGGTGTTTGCCAGAACAGTTACAATTACATTAGCATTACCGGTTCCGCTCATTGGGTTAATAGTAACCCAACTTGGAAAGCTAGCGACTTTCCATGTTGTATTTGAGGTAATTTTGAAATAATCATTATCTCCTGCAATGGAGGAAAATGTTTTTAGGTAATCTACCGCAATGGTTCCTGGCGATGGAGGTGCAGCCACTTGAATAATATTAATTGTTGCGTTTTGTGACACTCCTGTTCCTGAGATAGAAATAGTTCCAGACCGTTGAACTCCGGTATTTTCTTTAACCGTAACTGTAACATTTGCATTACCAGTTCCGCTTAATGGACTAACTGTTACCCAACTTGGATAGCTGGCAATTTGCCATGTAGTCGTAGTTTTTAGGATAAAATAATCGCTATCTCCTGCTATGGCAGCGAAAGTCTTTAAATAATCAACTGCTATTGATCCAGCCTTAGTAATTGATATATCATCGGTTAAGTTAATCGTGCGTTTTGTGGAATCTGTTGATATACTAAGTGTTTTGGTGGAATCCGTTTTTGCGTTTTGACCATTTAATTGTGGTTCTGTTAAAATATTCTTTTGACAGCTTAAAAACATTATTACCATCAGAAGGCTCATTCCGATCTTTACATTCAAGTTTTTCATTTTTTTCATAATCAATAAATTTAAAGTGTGACTAATTTTCATTAAATTCCATTTTGACGTATGTTATTTTTTAATTGACCAATGTTATTTTTTTGGTGACTAATCAACTTCTTTAACGGATTAAAGTTTTATAATGTTACAAGAAAGATAAAAATACATTGTCTAACATTTAATTTGTCAATTTCTAAGCTTGACTCAGCTTTTTATTTCGATAAAAATAAAATGTCTAATAATATTCAAGCGGTGGTATAAACCAATCGACTGTATTTTTATGAGGGTAAATAATTGGGAAGAAATTTGAGGCTAATCGAATATATGCGTTCAGTAATTTATTTTTGTCAGTCTCTAACTGTGAGAGACATAGAAACTTTTCCATTTTAAAAATATAATAATGAACTACCTCTTGCAGGAAATAAAAAAACCAATTGACATACCTTTCGTGAATAATTCAGGAATATCAATTGGTGGAAAGTAGTAGTTCAATACAATAATTATTATTTAATGAAAGCGCCATTTTGCCATGTAGCACCTTGAGCTTTAGTAACAGTGGCATTTCTATTCCAGGTGTTTGATGGATCTATACCTGTACTATAAGCAGATCCTAAGTTTGCTGCATGCTGAACTGCATTAGCAGGTATTAGTGTGATAGGATCAAGACCCGGATTCATCACTACTGAATGGGTATCATATCCCAAGGCTTGCCATTGAGCAAAGGATATTGATTGTGATGAACTTCCATTCCAAACCCTAAAATGCAATGATGGTGAACCAGGTGTTACATAAAAAACATTATAGTCAGATACAAATCCTACTTTTGATGCTTCATCATCTATTCCTATCATATTTATGTCCCCATCGGCATAGAATATATTATTTTTAATAATAGTTCCGGTTGAACCGTTGCCACCATCATCATGCTTATAGGCAGCGATAAATACAGACCCTCCTTTATTATCGGAGTAAAATGTGTTATTATAAATTTTAGTGCCGGCGATACCTTTACAAATAACTCCATATTTCGAGTTTTTAATAAGGTTATAAGCAATCACACCATTGCTGTTATCCATATATTGGGATTTATTGATGATCCCATAAATTGAATTTGTTACATTATTGTATTTTATAATGGAATTTTTACTAAAACCAACAAAAAGACCATGTGTAGAGCTGCCGGACACAGGGAAATTACCTATACCCGTAAGTTTATTTCCAATTATCTCGGCGCCATCATAGAAATTATTGGTTGGTCCTGAAGTTTCCTCTCCAATTTTTATCGTGTAATTTTTGGGTTGTGTAAATTCAAAAATATTATTGTACAGCTTAACAGTTTTTGGCGAAGTGGCTCCACTAATATTCATCAATGCTAATACACCAACATTACTACCTGAAATGTAACTATTTTGGACGTCCACATTCGTATTTGTAAAAGGAAGTAAACATTCGGTTACCGAAGAATTAGCCACTAACTTCTTATTAAGTATGGTGGTTCCTAATGATGTAAAAGGGAAATCATATATGGTTTCACTAGTAATAGGGGCATGTATCACTACTTTGGCTGCCTGTTGCACTACATTAACAGAGGCTGCCTGAGAAACTCCGGTGCCCGAAATGGTTAATGCTCCTGTTCGTTGGGCTCCAATATTTACCTGTACTGTAACTGTAACATGAGAATTTCCTTTTCCATTCAAAGGGCTAACAGTAACCCAATTAGGGTAACTAGTTATTTTCCAGCTGGTGTTTGATGTGATAACGAAGTAATCATTTTCACCGGCCAGTGCGGAAAATGTTTTTAAATTGTCTGTAGAAAGGGTCTGACTTGGCGGCGTTACCACCGGCTTTGTGGTATCTTTAGGAATTACAACTACTTTCGTAGTATCCTTTGGAACTGCTACCGGCGTGGTTTTAGAGGTATCTTTAGGAGTAACTGTCAGCACTTTTTTTGTTGTATCTATTACGGTTACCACTTGTTGAGACGTTTTAGGATTAGATATAAGCTCTTTTTTACATCCCAGAGAAATTGTAATGAATAAAATTATTCCAAACATGATTTGTGTGTATTTTGAGTTTTGCATAAGTTCAAATATTTAATTATTAATTCATTGCAAATTATTCTTATTAATATAAACTAAAATAATTTGACAAAACTACGTTATTTAGTGATTAAATTTAGTTTAATAACGTATTGATATATGTAAAAGTTGTGTTATTGATAAAAATAAATTGTCTAACAATTACATTTATCAATAATTTTGCTATACTCAGCCAATCTATACGATAATTTTTTTTATAATTTTAATAGCAAACTTTCTATTTTTTAAACTTTTCAGATTTTTTACCCCTGTCCCTGAAGGGAGAAAGCTGAAAAATAAAAACAAGTTGGTTTTTTAGAGTGTCAAAATAGAAAAAGGAAGAAAGGTAAATAATTCAACATTAGAATGATGTCGAGTACACTAAAACAAAAAAAATCTACCGGCAATTAAGCCAATAGATTTTTATTCATTAAATTGTATTAATTTATCAAGCCCCGGTTCCAAAAAGAACCGTTCTTATTGTTTTTATTAGCAACATAAAATCAAGTTTTGGCGACCAATTATCAATATAGGCAAGATCCAGTTTCATCCAATTTTCAAATTCAATATCATTCCGCCCGGGTATAATCTGCCAGGAACAAGTAATACCGGGTTTTACCGATAACCGGCGTAATTGCCAGCGCTTATATTGCAGTGTTTCACTTTTTAATGGGGGGCGCGGACCAATTAACGACATCTCACCATTTAAAACATTAAAAAGTTGTGGTAATTCATCTAACCCCGTTTTTCTTAAAATACGTCCAATTGGCGTAATCCGTGGATCATTTTTAATCTTAAAAGCGGGACCATCCATTTCGTTTTGAGCCTCAAGTTGTTTGCGCAAGGCTTCGGCATTTACCACCATGGTTCTGAATTTATAGAGGTAAAACTGTCGGCCCCGTAAACCAACCCTGGCCTGTTTAAACACCACCGGACCCGGCGAGCTTATCCTTATAATCACCACAATAATCAGCATAAACGGAGAGAGAACCAGAATAAAAAAGAATGAAAGAAACACGTCCATCAGGTTTTTCCAAGCTATGCCAAAACTATCATCGGGAATATTTACAAATGATAAAAATGATGTAGTCCATATTTGAGAGGCGTATCCTGTGGAAATTAGTACCGGAGAAATGTCTGAATTAATACGGAAAACCACACCAATTTCTTCGCACGATTTTATTAATTGCTTTACATTTGGTTGATGCATTTTTCTCTTGTAATAAATTACCTCATCAACAATATCAAATTCCAATAAATTTTTTAAAGAAAAGAGTGATTTTTCAGGCATAACCTTTATTCTACCACTAAATTTGGCCTTTAAAAGTTTGGAATCTGTCATAATCATTAAAATGCGATAACCCCAATCTTTTTGCTCCAATAATTTTTCGATGAATAACTCTGACGATCCGTCGGCAATGATGACGAGATTAATATAATTATAACCGTTTGCCCGGTATAATTTGAAAATTTTAAATTCGATAATGCGAAGACAGTAAAGCAAAATCATACTCATAAACGATAATACGAATATAAAATTTGCAGTAACGGAATCGAATTTTAAGATTAGTTGGATCAAAAATAACACAGCAACACTTAAAACGGTAAATTGCATAAACTCAAAAAACAAACGACTATACCTACTAGTTCTAGGAATTCTGGCAACGTTACATATATGCAGAATCAATATCCATGATGGCAGAACCAATGAAAATAAAAGAAAAAATTCTTTATCTAAAAAGAAAAATGTAAAACCAGCAGGATTAAATAAACGGTAGGATATTTGATATGTTAACAATAGCATTAAAAGATCAAAAGTCCCAAATATATAATTTGCGTGGTTGTCTTTTTTTAGAAAACGAATGATATTAAACTTGTACAGCAACTTAAATATATTCATAAATATTAATTTTACAGTTTAACGATTTTTGAATGATGTTTATAATCGTATAGTAAGGTAGAAATTGTGAGATTTTCCTTTTCACAAAGCTTTACCTTTTGTGCAACAAAATACGTTTTACCCTGAATAGTAGTAGTATCTGCCAACAAAAATCCATTTTTCAATAGTAGTGCAGATATATCATGTGTAGTGAGACATTTAAAACTTCCGCTGGTGACAAATAAGTAAAAACTTCGAATGACTAAAATTTTAGGTAAAAAATGGTGAAAAAATAAAAAAAGCATCCATGCAAATGATCCTAGGTATCTTGGTTTTAAGGATTGTATGCGTTTTTTTTGTTGAGTAAGATTTTCGAAACACCCAAGATAATACCCTTTCATTGGCAACATCCGATTGGTATTATATAAAAAGTAATGGATGTGAGAAATCCGGTTGATTAGTCTTAGATTTATTAACGTGTTTACGTCATATAAGGTAGCAGAATCAAATATATAATGTCGGATGGAGGATAGATAGAGTACTTTCTGATCCATAACATTTGGTACACTCATAAAATACTTCACAACTTCCTCATTCACTTCTTCTAAAAGCTCTTTTTCCACTATCGTAAGAGGGGACACCTTTTCAACAACAGGTAAGTCAGTCAATACACGCTGTTTTAGGGTTAGTTTCTCTGTTATTAAAGTTGTATGCTCAATCAACGGTTTGTGTCATTAGTTGGTTAAAAATAATATCGCTAATGTAACTCTTTTTTGGCCTATTTCAATATTCTACAAATCATAAAAAATTGAAATTCAAACATATCACTTAGTACTTATCCTTAAATATGTGTCATTTCTATTCAAATTTGTTTTATTCAACCACTATTAGTATGTTTCTATCAAAAACCATTAAATGTGACCAAGGTTCATGAAAAAATGATATAATGTGGATTTTTCTTTATGAAAAAAAGTGTTAATGTTTAAAAACAAGCATGTGAAAAATATAACATTCATAGTTTCAAATTATTAATATATTGTAAATTAATTATATATGGTTTTGTGGAACAAAAACACTGCAACTTCGCAATATCCAAAGCATCCACTGTAAATGTTAAAACGTAATTTTATTAAAAATGTTTATTACACCTGATATCTTGTTAATTGATGGAAATTGTTTGGCGTGTATTGATAACTGTGATAGGGTAAATCAAGGCTTACTGATACAACTTATGATGAGGAAATGTTAACTTTGAGCTCTATTTGAAACATCCTGAATTTGCTTTTTAATATGAATTTGAAAGATCAATCATCAAGTAACCATTTGGGTCAGAGATGGTACGCCATATACACCCGGTCGCGCTATGAAAAGAAAGTAGCAGGTTTGCTGGAGGAACGCGGAATAACTGCGTATCTCCCTTTGATGAAAACATGGCGGCAATGGAGCGATCGTAAACGCTTGGTTGAAGTACCCCTATTCAATTCTTACATCTTTATTTTATCCGAACCTCATTTGGTTTATAAGACTTTGCAGGTTGATGGTGCAATTTATGTTGTGAAGTTTGCCGGACAGCCTGCGGTTATCCCTGACGAACAGATCGAAAACCTTAAAATTTTACTTGGGTCATCTACAAAATTTGAAAATAGTTTTGATGAATTTATATTTGGTGAACATGTTGAGGTTATAGAAGGTCCTCTTTGCGGGGTTCAGGGAGTTTTTGTTGAATATCATGGAAAAAAACGAGTATTAATCCGGATGGATGCCATTAACCAAAACTTAGTCATAGAAGTTAAACTGGGAATGGTTCGAAAGGAAATAATGGCTGACAAAGAGAAGGCATAGGATACCAGTTGCATTTTTTGACTTATCTTTGATAAAATACGAACATCTTTATTAAAATATATGTTCGTATCATCTTATTGGAATTGAATTTTTTAGTCAATTTAGGATGTGACTGAAGGGGCGAAGCTGTGCCGGGGAGGTACTTTAATTGATAAACCATACGCATGATTTTTCAATGTTTTTACCCCTTACCCTTGAATGGGGAAAGCTGCAAAATCTTCCTTTTGAATTATAATATTTCAATGAACCCAGCGTTAAGGTCTTATGAAAAACGCAATGGGAAAAGTCATCTTCCGGGTTATATTAGGGTTAACCCTGTTAATCAATCAAAGCTGCGGAAAAAGTCGGATGGTGACTATAACTTGTGGTCATGTTGAATACAAAAACCGCCATAACCTGGAATGGCATAAGGAGCGAAAAATAGATTATCGACGATATAACCGGAAATTAATAAAGCAAATACATCAACAACAGAGTAGACTTAATACTTAAAAGACGCAACAAATATCTGATAATTACCAAGTAGTTACCAGATATTACCAAAACTAACACATGACTGAAACAATACCAACCAAAGAAACCGTTGAACTTCCCTGGAGTCTTACCATTCGTCCTAAACGGGGATTGCTGGACATTAATTTGAATGAAATTTGGAAATACCGAGATCTTGTGATGCTGTTTGTAAGGCGCGATTTTGTTGCCCGCTATAAACAAACCATTCTTGGTCCGTTGTGGTTTATTATTCAGCCAATCCTTACGACACTCATGTTTACAGTGATATTCAGCCAGATAGCAGGCATATCAACCGAGGGATTACCCCCCATGCTTTTCTATATGGCCGGTACGGTGGCATGGACCTATTTTGCCACTTGCCTGAATTCAACCTCTAATACTTTTGTAAGTAATGCAGGAATTTTCGGGAAGGTATATTTTCCAAGGCTTACAGTGCCATTGTCCATTGTGATCTCTAACCTGATTCAGTTTTTCATTCAGTTTATGCTTTTGGCTGCGTTTATGTTTTATTTTTATCTTCGTGGCACTGCCATTCATCTGAATTGGTATGTTCTTCTCATTCCTTATCTGATTGTGATTATGGCGTTAATGGGTCTGGGTTTTGGAATCATCATCTCATCATTAACCACCAAGTACCGCGATCTTACCAACCTGGTTGCCTTTGGGATGCAATTGTGGATGTATGCAACCCCCATTATCTACCCCTTATCGAGGGTACCTGCAAAATACCGGACGTTGGTTCTTGCCAATCCGGTAACTCCTATTATTGAAACGTTTCGTTTTGCATTGCTCGGATCGGGATCAGTAAGCCAGGGACAGTTGATTTATTGCTCGGTTTTTACTTTGGTTGTGATGGTAATTGGAATCATTATGTTCAACCGTGTGGAGCAAAGTTTTATGGATGTGGTGTGAGTATGTAAAAACGGTGTCAGCATCATGTGTAAGTCGGCTTATTACTCAAAATCTCAAACTCCTGCGTGAAACCTGGCAGAGTCCGAAGATCCTGCCAGAGTTTAAAACCAGGAAAGCCCGGCAGAGTCCAAAATCAGTAAATAAAAAAGGTACATCCTTTTAATCCATTAAACGTGCCGATAAAAACATGTTTCAACCAGTTATAAAAGTAGAACTTAGCGCAGCAATCTCACGACCAACGTGAGTAAAACCTCTCCAAACTATATCGTCTCGGCACAATAGGCAGAGGCACCCTCTCGCACTACTTTAACCGCTGGTGGGCGCAAATACGCGGCAAGGAAGATCTTTTTGCCAAAATTGACAACGAAAATACCTTAGCCCCCCTCAATCCCCCCAATAGGGGGAAGAAAAACCCCCGGGAAGCCGATTACGTTTGGGTGTTAATGGATCTCAATGTCAAAGTAAAACAAGGATAATTCTATAAATGATTAACTTTGCTTAAATAATACCATGAATGCAATTAAACAAATTTTAAAGGTAAAAAATGATAAAATTACGATACATCTTGACCCGGAAATGAACAACACCAGGGTTGAAGTTATCATTTTGCCAGTATTACCAAAAAGGTTGAATAAGGACACTAAAGAGGCTGGTTTGAAAGACTTACTTAATATTGGAGTATGGTCTGACAGTGACATACAAGCCATGGAGGAAACTTCCAAAAAAATAAATTTATGGACAATCCAAAGCTTTTAATCGATACTTCCATTATTATCGATCATCTTAGAAAGCAAGATAAATCGAAAACACAACTCATCCAACTATATAAAATTTATTTACTTCATATTTCGAGTGTTACTGTTTTTGAATTGTATAATGGTCCAAGTAGCATAGAAAAAGTTAAGGATATGAATTACTTCTAAAAAACGTAAAAATTATTGATTTTACAACAAAAATTGCTTTCGAAGCAAGTAAAATTTACCGTGAATTGTTATCTGAGAATAAAATGATTGAATTTCGGGATATATTTATTGCTTCAACATGTATTGTAAATAAAATACCATTGGCTACGTTTAATTTGAAACATTTTGAGAGAATAAAAGGCGTTAGAATAGTATAAATTCAACTTTTAGGCAAGCAGAAACAAACCAGCTCTAAATGTTACATTAAATATTATTGTAACACGAAAATTTAACGGATATTTTACCTAATACGGGAATAAATAGGATCTTTAGTTGAGTTAACGACGTTATTAGACTCTTTCAGGTCTATCAACTCTGAAAGGTCAGTCCACAACTGGGGAAACCTGGCAGAGTCCGAAGGTTCTGCCAGAGTTTAAAACCACAAATTAAACCAGAGACCAAAATCAGTAATTTAGAAAAGGTATCCTTTTAATCCATTAAATTTGCCAATAAAAACATGTCTCAACCAGTTATAAAAGTTGAACTTAGCGCAGCGATCTAACGGCAAAGAGAAAAATTTTTTTGAAAACAAAAAACACAAATAAAATAGATGAAAGTTTATTTAGACAATTGTTCTTTTAACCGGCCGTTTGATGCACAATCATAACTAAAAGTCAGGCTGGTAACTGAAGCTAAATTATTTATTCAGTCGAAAATACTTTTACAGGAAGTTAGCTTGGTATGGTCGTATATTCTCGAATTTGAAAATAATTACAATCCATACCCTGAACGAAAAAAATTAATTTTAGAATGGAAAAAATTAGCCATTGAAAATATTTACGAAACCAATAATATTCTTAACAAGGCAAGGATTTTACTTTCCATGGGTATAAAAAGTAAAGATTCCCTGCAAGTAGCCTGTGCAATTGAAGCAGCATGTGATTATTTTATTACCACCGATACAGGTATCATTAGGAAATTAACTAATTTTGAACAAATTTCAGTTATTAACCCCCATTCAATTTGGGAGGATAAAAAATAATGACAGATACGGAACTTCGAATCAAAGGCCTGAGTATTTTAAGCAAAACTATTGGTATGGTTGAAGCAGAGCGGTTTATTTCTCTTATGAACCGTGAACCTTTCGATTATACCCAGTGGCAGAAAGATTTATGGAATGACGTGAGCATTGAACAGCTTAGTAAAAATGCAATGCTAAATAGTAATTAACCTGCCCAATTAAATGTTGATTTCAACAAGTTTGTAATCATTTTGCTCAAGGTTACATAATAGCCCATATTATCTTTTAATTGTTTATTTGTAATTCGATGTCGCGCGCACATACCTTAGCCCCCCTCAATCCCCCCAATAGGGGGAAGAACTCCCCCTCTTTTGGAGGGGGGCGGGGGGAGGGCTACTATGTTTGGGCATTAAAAGACATTAACTTTGAAGAAAAACATAGATAAGTACTTGGTATTATTGGCAAAAACGGAGCCGGTAAAAGCCCATTGCTTAAAATACTTTCGCAAGTAACAACACCCACCACGGGGCATGTGAATGTATGAGGCCGCATTGCCAGTTTGCTCGAAGTAGGCACCGGCTTTCACACGGAACTTACCGGGTGCGAGAACATTTTTTTAAATGGCGCCATTATGGGCATGAACAAGGCTGAAATACGAAGCAAATTTGATGAGATTGTAGACTTTGCCGGTGTTGCCAAATACCTAGACACCCCCGTAAAACGTTATAGCAGCGGAATGTATGTAAGACTCGCTTTTGCAGTAGCGGCTCATCTAGAACCTGAAATATTGATTGTTGATGAAGTGCTGGCAATGGGGGATGGGGAGTTTCAAAAAAACGCTTGGCAAAATGCTGCAGATAAGCCATGGACAAGGGAGAACGGTATTAATTGTTAGTAATAATCTTTTTAATATTATACATTTATGTGACAGTGCCATAATTCTTAACAATGGGTGCATTTCTTATTTAGGCGATACTAACTCTGCAATGATTACAGAAACCAACCGTCGGACGAAGAATTGTTTTTTACAAAAGCTACTACCTACGTAAGTGCGTGGTATAAAGAGGGTGAGTATAAGGGTTGAAAAAGCACAGTTAAGTAACAATTATGTATTTTCGTAAAGGGATATAAATTGATATATTTGTCCTTTTTAAGAGGGATAAACTAATGAAAGAATATTATCGCGAACTGATTGCTGACTTTTTTGAAAGGGATTTATCACAAATAAAACCCAGAGAAACTATGCTGCCCGATGAACCAGGCAGGATTGTCACTCTGGTAGGTGCCCGGCGCGTTGGCAAAACCTATTTATTGTTTCAGCATATACAAAAGCTCCGTACAAAAATTGATAAAACAAAACTGGTTTATATAAGTTTTGAAAACGACAAACTTTATCCTTTTACACTTGACAAGTCACAGCAAATAGTTGAAACATACTATGAAATGTACCCCTTACATAAATTGGAAAAGGTATATTTTTATTTTGATGAAATTCAAAACATTCCCGAATGGCATTTGCTGGTGCGGCGACTGTATGATACCGAAAAATGTTTCATTTTTTTAACAGGTTCGTCATCACAACTGTTAAGTAGTGAAATAGCAACTACACTTAGGGGAAGAACACTTTCATTTGAAGTTTTCCCTTTGTCGTTTCATGAATTTTTAATCTGGCGGAATATTGAAGTAAGTCAAAATATTTCATCGGCCCAAAAGTCAAAAATAATTAATGCGTACCATCAATACACGTCGCTGTCCGCCTTGCCTGAAATAATATTGGAGAATGATACCTCATTTCACCCTAAAATATTGCATGAGTATGTAAACATGGTTGTTTATAAAGACCTGATAGAAAGGCATAGACTTACTCAACATACTTTGATAAAATATTTTATCAAGTTTCTGGCGGTTAATATATCTAATTTTGTAAGCATTAATAAACTTTTTAACGATTTTAAGTCACAAGGCCTTCATGTGTCAAAAAATAGCCTTTATGATTTCCTTACTTATTTAGAAGACAGTTATATATTTTATTCAACGCATGTTCATTCATTGTCGTTGCGTGAACAACAACGAAACCCTCAAAAAATTTATGGCGTTGATATTGGGTTAAAGTTGATCATGGATTTTGGTGTTGATAAAGGTCGCCTACTCGAAAATATTGTATACTTGCAATTAAGACGAAAGTACACCGATATAAGCTATATAAAAGGGGTTCAAGAAGTAGATTTTTATGTAAAAACCAATGAAAACGAACAACTTATTAATGTGTCCTTATCTATTGATCAAAAAGAAACTTTTGAACGTGAAACAAATAGTTTGTTCAAAGCAATGGTAAGTTTAAACTTGACAAAAAGTTTACTTATTATTGGCGAAGGTAAGGCAGATACAATTAGTAAGAATGGCTGCATAATTAATATTGTTCCGGCTTGGCAATGGTTACTTGGCAATAATAATTGATGACAACTTTTGGTTATTTAGCAAGCACTTTCGTGTTATAAAGAGGGAGATCACAAGGGTGAAAAAGGTGAGAATATTTTGTATTTATGTACCTTCACGAAGGGAAATAAAAATGAATTTTTGATCCTGTGCAAACGGACAAAATTAAAACTAATTGATACATGAAATACGTGAACAAACAAAAAGCCTGCTAATCAATGCCAGACCTGACCTATAAAAATGAATCATTCCAAATTATTGGCGCTGCCATGGAGGTGTACGACAAAATTCCCGGGTGTACAACAAATTTCGTATCAAAAGAAAAAGTTAAGATTGGATTTTTATTACGAACTAACCCCAACCCCTTAAAAAGGCATAGCCGTCAAGTTAATATTCATAAAAAATTGTATATCATATATATAATCCATTTTTTAAGTTTTTTGTAACCCCAACCACTTAAAAACGGGGCTATAACAGTCCCCGATGAATTGGGAGTCTTAAAATAATACTTACATTTCTTGACTTAGAAAATAAAAAAATTGATTTTAATTTTAAAACCTTAATTATGTATTGTACTGTTATTGCCCCTTTTTAAGGGGTTGGGGTTGACAAATACAAGTTATAAAAGGGAATTTTGTCGTACACTCTAAAAAAACAGGTTCTTTAATTAAGTTACCAACGTTATCAGACTCTTTATTAGACTCTTTCAGGTCTATCGACTCTGAAAGGTCAGTCCACAACTGGGAAAACCTGGCAGGTCTGAAAGTCCTGCAAGGTTTAAAGCCACAAGTTCCGGCAGAGTGGGATGTCAGGAAATATCAGGTAATATTTTTTAATCCATTAAATCAACATATTTTTTGATTTATCATTTTTCATTGTTCCCATTTCTCAACCAGTTATAAAAATAGGAAATCTTTTTTTACCAATTTAATTTTCAAATTTTTATCACTACTTTTGATATATAAAGTTAAAATGATGAATACATTTATTGAATTAAAAGGACTTCCATTAAAAGCACAAAATGAATTACTCGATTTTTATGAGTTTTTAATGAACAAATACACCCCCAAATTGCATCGGGCTAAAAAAAGAAATGCCCCCCAAAAGAGTTTTATACATGAGATAATGGATAACCCTATCCTATATAATGAATTTAAACCATTTAAAAGGGATGAGGTTTATGAAAACCGATAGAATATTTATCGATTCAAACATATGGTTATATTCATTTATTAAAACACCTGAAGTTACAAAATATGAGTTGGCTAAGCATCTAATTGAAAATAATACAAATAAAATTTCAATTAGTACACAGGTAATTAATGAAGTTTCTTATAACTTACTCCGGAAAAATATATTTAACGAAAATCAAATATTAGAATTGATAAACAGTTTTTATGAATTTTGCTTTATACAGAACCATAATCAAAATAGTTTAGTTCTTGCATGCAAGCTAAGAGAAATGTATCATTTCTCATTTTGGGATAGTGTTATTGTGGCATCCGCGCTTGAGCTAAAATGTACGACATTATTTTCAGAGGATATGCACCATGGTTTAATTATAAAAAAACAACTTACCATCGTTAATCCATTTAAATTAACATAATTTTTTCATTTTTCATTGTTCCCATGTCTCAACCAGTTATAAAAGTAGAAAACCTCTCCAAACTATAACGCCTCGGCACAATAGGCACCGGCACCCTCTCGCACGACCTTAACCGCTGGTGGGCGCAAATACGTGGCAAGGAAGATCCCTTTGCCAAAATTGGCCACGAGAACAACCGCTCAAAAAAAGCCGAAAAGGGTGAAATGATATGGGCGTTAAAAGATATTAACTTCGAGGTAAAACAAGGCGAAGTAATTGGTATTATTGGCAAAAACGGTGCAGGGAAAAGTACCCTGCTTAAAATACTTTCGCAGGTAACTACGGCTCACCACCGGGAGGTTATCTAATCGGTTTACGAAAGGCAAATGACATTTAAAATGATACTGATATAAATATTTATTAATTTTGAAAAATAATATTATTAATTTGCAGGAATAAATAAAATATAAACAGACTGAATATTCATGACATTAGCTAGTTGAGGGTTTGTTGGTTAAAATTTTATAAAATGGAAACTATCTTGATTAAAGTAGACAATAAAGAAAACATGTCATTTCTCCTTAACTTATTAAGAAAATTAAACTTTATTGCAGAAATACAACAAAGTACTATTTCTAAAATTGGTAATTTATCAAAATATGCTTCCTCTCCTATACAATGGGCAGAATCGAAACCTTCTTTTTCTGATTTTTCAGGTATTTGGAAAGATCGGCAGATATCCCTCAATCAGTTAAGAGAAAAGGCATGGAAAAGGAGTTAATTTTATGCGACACAAATATTTTTATTCATTGGTTCAATGGAAATGCCCTGACTATCGAAACTTTAATACAAATTGGGCTTGATAATATATTAATCCCTTCAATTACCGTAATGGAACTTATGCAAGGAGCACAAAATAAACAAGAGTTAGCGCAGCTAAAAAGGAAAATTAAAAACTATAACATCATCCATTTCGACCAAAAAACTTCTGAATTATCCATCCATTTGGTAGAAAAGTATAAATTAAGCCATAATACGTTAATTCCCGATGCCATTATTGCGGCAACCGCATTGACCTACGACCTCACGCTTTATACATATAACCTTAAGGACTTTAATTATATACCAGGGATTAAGCTTTATGAGTTTAAGATGCTTACGTAATTTTCATTCAAATTTACCTTTGGTGATGGCCGTATCATTTGAATTTCTTATACGCGGAATATCGAACACCTTACCCGTAGGAGAGAGAACTTTGTTAACCGCAAAATAACTTTATCGCTTGCGCTAATCCAAGCAGGTTTACAGGATGTATTGCGACTGGGCAATCTGAATGCTTCGCGCGACTGGGGATTCGCGGGAGATTATATGATAGCCATGTGGCTGATGTTACAGAAGGAAGTACCCGATGATTATGTAGTAGCTACTGGAGAAACGCATACCGTACACGAATTTGTAGAGCTTGCAGCAACACATTTAGGTACGAAGCTGACATGGCAGGGCATAGGGATAAATGAAAGGGAGATTGATGTATTAACCGGAAAATGCATTATAGAGATTGATCTGCGTTTTTTTCGACCCTCTGAAGTTGATTTGTTATTAGGCGATGCCAGTAAAGCAAAAAAGAATTGTGTTGGGCGTCTAATATTCAGTTTAACGAGTTGGTAGAAATGATGGCAAAGGCCGATGTAGATTATGTAAAAAAAAGAAAACACGAACTTAGTTTTCAATAACGATAATACAAAAAGTTGATTTACTTTCGTTGTATTTTACAATAATTCGTTGATTTTTCTACTTCTGCATTATTTATAAAGTGTAATACGTTGAAATACATAGAAATAAAGAAATATTCCAATATATATCTAAGTATTTCATTTTAAGAATATTGCTAAAAATTTACCGAAGAGTTGAATATTATAATGATTAAACGTAATTAATTTTAGGAAAGCATTTTTATTAGATTAGAAATCACAAATCACAATTTCCCATGTCTCAACCAGTTATTAAAGTAGAAAACCTCTCCAAACTATACCGCCTCGGCACAATAGGCACCGGCACCCTTTCGCACGACATTAACCGCTGGTGGGCGCAAATACGTGGCAAGGAAGATCCCTTTGCCAAAATTGGCCACGAAAACGACCGCTCAAAAAAAGCCGAAAAGGGTGAAATGATATGGGCGTTAAAAGATATTAACTTCGAAGTAAAACAAGGCGAAGTACTGGGTATTATTGGCAAAAACGGGGCCGGTAAAAGCACCTTGCTTAAAATACTCTCGCAGGTAACAACACCTACAACGGGGCATGTAAATGTAAGAGGCCGCATTGCCAGTTTGCTCGAAGTAGGCACCGGCTTTCACCCTGAACTTACCGGGCGCGAAAACATCTTTTTAAATGGCGCCATTATGGGCATGACCAAGGCCGAAATTCGAAGCAAATTTGATGAGATTGTAGAATTTGCCGGGGTTGCCAAATACGTAGACACTCCCGTAAAACGTTATAGCAGTGGAATGTATGTGCGACTAGCCTTTGCAGTAGCGGCCCATTTGGAACCTGAAATATTGATTGTTGATGAGGTGCTGGCGGTAGGGGATGCGGAGTTTCAGAAAAAGGCGCTGGGGAAAATGCAAGATATAAGCTCAGGGCAAGGGAGAACAGTTTTGTTTGTAAGTCATAATATGGGAGCAATTCAAAAGCTATGCAGTAAAGGATTATTGCTCGCAAATGGCAAATTTGAGCTCTTAGGGAATATTCTTACAGCTATAGACAGGTATATTA
>JANXXY010000195.1 GCA_025350365.1 Bacteroidales bacterium
CATCCCACTTAGCAAATAAAAAACTGTAATTTCGTAAGTACGAACTCCAAGAACTGGAGTGATCATTTTGGTATCCTTTGGAAATAATGGTAATAATAATTGTCCCATAACCACAAAATTAACACATTTTTATTTTACGCACACTAATTCTTTAGTGATTGATTATCAAGAGCCAGTATTGGATGTCTGAGTTTAGGGATATTATTTTGAATTTGAGGGCTTCATCCATGGAAGTTTCCAGAAATATATATTAATTAGATTGCACCTTAAATGCAATGAATAAAAAAGTGTTAATATTTAAGGATTTTATAAGCAATAGCTTCCATTCTTGAACTGTATCCACAAGTTTGGTTATCGTAATACCAAATAGTCAACCAACCTCTACCCTCATGATGCGAAACGTAACAGATATGATAATCCTTTACAAGTCATTACGGTTAAAAAACTATCAGTTGGACGGTTGGTAGTTTGCATAAAAATAGTTTATTGCGGGTTTGAAAATAACATTTTGTTTAAATAAGATAATCAAATCTACAAAACATTTTTTGAATATAAAAAATGATTTAGCTTAAAAAAATTCCCCCGGCCTATTATTTAGATTGATTATGAATAAATAGGAATAGGGAAGTAAGAAATTTAGCACTAACTCCGCTGATGGATACCCACTAACTCCCCTGAAGGATACCCCTAAATCCCCTGAAGGGGACTTTTGGAGAGTTTTGTTATTGCCAATTGTACCCCTAAATCCCTTTAAGGGACTTCTGAGAGTTTCGTATTGATATAAACCCGAAATCTTTTTTGATTGTTCCTCTTCTCCTCTTATTATTGAACTTTTAAAATTCTGCATCCTCATATACCTGTTCTTAACTCTAGCATATCCCACTTTTTAAATGAGGGTGAATAGTTATAAAATTTGTTTACAACTTTTAATAATAAGCATCTCTCAAGTCCCCTTCAGGGGATTTAGGGGTAGCAAATTTACTGGCTGCAAATTTTACCGCCATGCCTTTCACTATTCTCCCTTTACATAAACATATTGATAATCATCACTGTGGTAATACCCACTATTCCTACAATACATTCCATCACCGTCCATGAAAGGAATGTTTGTTTGATGGAGAGGTTAAAATATTCTTTAAACATCCAGAATCCAATGTCGTTGAAATGCGACCACATAATACTTCCTGAGCCGGTTGCAAGTACCATAAGTTCGGGTGAGATGCCTGTTTGCTGGGCGATTGGAAGCATGATGGGTGCCGTAGTGAGGGTTGCCACCGTAGCTGATCCTACTGCCAGCCTGAAAATGGCTGCTATAGAAAAGGCAAGCAATAACGGATTGATGTGTATTCCTCCCGCTATCGTTTTAATGTATTCATTTACATGGCTGTCTTTTAGCACCTGCGAAAAGGCTCCTCCGGCAGCAATAATCAGAATAATCATGGAGATGGCTCCAATCGAATGTCCCATACTCTTCATCAGGTCGTCCATCGATTTACCCCGTCGCAAACCCAACATAACAACCCCTACCACTACCGCCATGAACAGCGCAATGTTGGCATCGGATAAAAATTTCACAAAAGTAAATAAATGTGATATTATCAATGATGAGCTTTCGGTAAATCCCTTGTTCGCAAACATATGCTGGTAAAAAGTGGTAAGACTCTCAAATCCCATTTTACTTAATTCAGTTCGCGCCGGTGGTGGTCCAAAACTGAGATCGACAATAGCCCCCAATAACATTAAAATCACAGGAGTTGCTGCAGTTATGATACTTACTCCTAATCCTGGCAACTGATTTTCTTCGAAGTGACGTTCCTGGTAAAGGCCTTCAGGAGGTTTTATATCCAGCTTTCTGAAAAATTTAGAGAGTACAATTCCTCCCAAAAGGCAGGCCGGAATAACAGGTATTAATCCATAAAGAAGCACCTTATTTACATTAGCCTCATAGATAAACGACACATAGGTGGGAGCCGGGTGAGGTGGCAAAAAGCCATGTGCTACCGATAGTGTTGCGCACATAGGAAGCCCAAGGTAAAGCAAGGGCAATTTGGTAATTGAGGCAAATGTATAAATGAGGGGTATCATTACCAAAAAGCTTGCATTATATAGCATCGGTAAACCCACTAAAAAACCTGTTAACAATAGTGCGTACTGTATATTTTTTATCCCCATAAACCCAGTTAGTCGGAGTGCAATGGTATTGGCTGCTCCACTTTCTTCCACCAATTTACCCAGCATAGCGCCAAATACCAGAATGAGAACTATTTTGCCAAGAGTATCGCCAACACCTTTTAGTATTGAATCAAGAATATCAAGGAGATTCATCCCATTGAGAAGTCCAACTATAAATGAGGTAATAAGTAAAGCAAAGAAGGCGTTGAGTTTGAAACGTCCAATCAGTAGCAGTAACACCAGAATTCCAATTCCGACAATGATAAGTGGCATATTAGTAGATGTTTTCTATTGGATTGAAAAATACAAATATATTCAGAAAGTACATCTATCCGCTGCAAATCAATAAAAACTTCCATCCCTTTTCGAAAATAATCCTTAATATTGCAACCTGTAATTTTAAATATATCTGAATGAAGAGGATTTTTTCAATTATTGCCGCTTTTATAATTCTTTCGGGCAATTCCCTGCGGGCCGACGAAGGCATGTGGCTGCTTTCATTAATAAATCAGTTGAACATAAATAAAATGCATGATTTGGGCTGTAAACTAACGGCCGAGGATATTTATAGTATTAATAAATCGAGTTTAAAAGATGCCGTTATTATTTTTGGATCGGGCTGTAGCGGCGAAATTGTATCCGACAAGGGGTTGATCCTTACTAACCACCATTGTGGATACGAGGCAATTCAATATCACTCTTCCATTGAGCACGATTACCTTTCGAATGGTTACTGGGCAAAATCGTTTGAGGATGAACTACCTACACCCAATTTATCCGCAACTTTTTTAATTAAAATTGAAGATGTTACTGATAAGGTTATGCCTTTGTTAAAGGGCAGATTAACGGAGGAGGAAAGGGAAACCAAAATTGAAGAAATTTCGGATAAAATTAAACTTGAGGCTATTGAAGGAACTAATTACCGCGCAAGCGTTACCAGTTTCTTTGGCGGGAACAATTATTATTTGTTGGTTTATGAGGTTTATACTGATATTCGTTTAGTAGGCACACCGCCTTCGTCTATCGGAAAGTTTGGAGGGGATACTGATAACTGGATGTGGCCTCGTCACACGGGAGATTTTAGTGTTTTTCGCATTTATGCCAGTCCTGAGGGTAAACCGGCTCCATATTCAACACAAAATGTTCCTTTTAAACCAAAACGATTTTTACCTGTTTCCATTAAAGGTGTGGAGAAGAATGATTTTACCATGATACTGGGTTACCCGGGTAATACCGATCGATATATGACGTCGTCGGGCGTTCAGGAATTGATCGATATAGTTAATCCCGATCGGATAAAAATTCGCGGTACACGTCAGGAAATTCTATTTAAAGACATGATGGCCGATCCTTCCATTCGAATTAAATATGCCTCAAAATACAGCGAATCATCAAATTACTGGAAATATTCGATTGGTCAGAATAGAGGGCTTAACACCCTAAAAGTGGTTGAAAAGAAAAAGGTACAAGAGGATAGGTTTCGGAAATGGCTAAATGCCGATCCCGACCGGAAAACAAGGTACTATAAAGTGCTTCCATCCATTGAGGAGGCAATCACCGCTCGAAAACAGTATTTTCATGCGATGCAATACATCAACGAGGCTTTTTTTCAGTCTACTGAGATTCTGGGATTAGCCTCACAATATTTTATGTTTTACAATGTATTAACCAACGAGCCGGACAGCTTGCAGAAAATAAGAATGATGGGTCAGGCTCTTCGGATGAAAACCAAGGAGCATTTTAAAGATTATTCTTTGCTTACCGATAAAAAGGTTGCCTCCGCCA
>JANXXY010000255.1 GCA_025350365.1 Bacteroidales bacterium
AAAAATACAGAACCGGATTAGAAGTGATCCAGATGTTGGTTGATATTGTCAGTAAAAACGGAAACCTTCTCATAAACGTTGTACAAACTCCCGAAGGAGACCTTGAACCAGACGTTTTGGCAATTTTGGATGAAATTGGAAAATGGACTCCTGCCAACGGAGAAGGTATTTATGGATCGCGTCCCTGGAAAGTATACGGCGAAGGGCCCTCGACAGTTAGAAAGCAAGAAAAGGGAAGATTTGGCGGATTAAAAGATGTACGTACATATTCGGCTGCTGATATACGTTTTACGGTTAAAGGCGATACGCTTTTTGCATTTTGCATGAAGGTACCAACCGAAGATATAAAAATTACTTCGCTGGGCAAAACCTCTAAACTGAACCACAAAGATGTTGCTTCGGTTAAAATGTTGGGAAGTAATGAGAAACTGGTTTGGAACCAGCAGGACGATGCCCTTGTTATTACTAAACCCTCACAATTGCCCGATTGGCAGGTGGTTTCTTTTGCGATTGAGTTCAAAAAGTAAAATTTTCACTTGCGGCTTTTATAGGAAAGAAAATCAAATCGATTGAACTTTTGGGAAGTACCAAAAAGGTTAAATGGGTGCAAAAAGCTGATGGGTTAACCATTACCAGCCCAATTGAAATTCCGGCCGTCGAAGCTATTTGTTTTAAAGTGATGTACTAAATCACAACACATCGTTAAATTTGAAAATTTGAAAATGAGAAAATTTGAAAAAAAATTGGCTAATAACTAGTTACGATTAATTTCATTTTTTGAAGATGAACGCATTATCAGTACCTTATAAAATTTACCGAAGTATTAAAATAACAATAGTTCGGTAATTTTTCAACTTCAGCATTTTTTATAAAATGTAATACGTTGAAATACATAGGAATAAAGAATTATTTCAATATATATGTAAGTATTTCATTTTAAGAATATTGCTGAAAATTTACCGAAGTGTTGAAATAATATATGAAAAGTAAGTTAGTAATTTGGTTTTGAATCCAAGCAGTATCGAAAGATCTGTCAGGATTTTTTAAAATTATCAAAACATTTAAACCTATATTTAAGGTTTCTTTGAATGGTTTTATTTCGTAAAAAAGGCAAAGAAATTTATGTAGAAAATTAGTATTATCCGCTTAAAGTGTTTTGATGCTTTAAGGGTTGGAAATTTTGTGACTTAATTTAAAATTTATAAGCATGGAAGAATACAAAAAACAGCAATCAGACAGACTACTATTTTTGGGAGTACTTTTATTTTTTTTAGGATTGGTTGTGGGATTATTAATTCCAATGATGGTTAATCCTAGAATGGGGTTAACAACTCATCTGTAAGGCATAATTAATGGAATATTTTTAATAGTTCTGGGTCTTTTATGGAATAGATTGGAACTATCCACCAGATGGCTAAGTGTTACCTTTTGGCTTGCTCTGTATGGGTCATTTGCTAACTTTTTTGCTGTATTGATTGCTGCAATTACCGGTGCAGGAAAGATGATGCCTTTATCAGGAGGACAAGTAGGGCAACCAATTATAAATGGCATTATATCATTTATGCTCATAACCCTTTCTATTGCTATGTTAGTAGTGTGTATTATCGTATTGACAGGACTTGTCAAACTTATTAATTTAAAAAAATGATAATAAAAGTCACTAAACTTTCACAATAAATGTAACATCACCCGGGTTTCTTTTCAGTCTATAAGCCAACGTTAGGAGGTCATTGAAGAGCTCAGTTCAAGCATTCATCAAAAATTTGTATATCTGGCTAAATTAAAGATTAATGAGTGAACTAATCATGAATAAAACAGATGCTTTATATTGCTCAAAAATATGCATGTGCTGTTACTGCAATTTATAATTGCATCAGGATAATTCCTTTTGGTTCATTTGCGAAAGGGAATTACTATTTCACGATGTTTTACGCATACTAAAAATTAAACATCACAAATAGCAATGCATTTCCGGAGCGATGCCAGTTTATCTTCTTTAGTGGGTACAAATTCCTGTCCAACAAAACCTTTATAACCAGTTTCTACAATTGCTTTCATAATTGCCGGGTAATAAAGTTCTTGAGTTTCATCAAGTTCGTGTCTTCCCGGCACGCCTCCGGTATGATAATGACCAATGTATTGGTGGAAGTTTTTTATCGTATCAATCACATTTCCTTCCATAATTTGCATGTGATAAATATCGTACAGAAGTTTGAATCTTTCCGAACCTACCATTTCAACAAGCGCTGAACCCCATTTTGTTCTGTCGCACTGATAATCCTTATGGCCATAACTATTCAGAAGCTCCATAATGATATTAACTCCATGTTTTTCAGCTATCGATGCCAGTTTTCTCAATCCTTTGGCACAATTAATCAAACCTTCGTTATCATTTAATCCCTCACGGTTACCCGAAAAGCATATTAAATTAGGTACTCCTGCTGCCGCAGCTTTTGGGATCATTTGTTCAAAATCAGCAATAAGTTTTTCGTGATTTTCCAAACGGTTAAATCCCTTCGGTATGCCCCAGTCGGTGGCATAACCAACAGCGCATTTAAGTCCTGCATTTTTAACTGTTCCCCAATCTTTTTCATTTAGCAATTCAATAGATTCTATTCCCATTTGAACGCACGATTTCGAAAGGCTTTCAAGAGGTATATTGCCATAACACCACTGACTTACGGAATGGTGAATATTCCCCTTTAACTTGGTTTTAACATCGTTATTTGCCGCATGTAAACTGGTAAATGGAATTCCAGTAACTGTAACTGCCACTGTAGCCCCTGCAACACTTCCAATCATTTGTCTACGGTTCATGAGAATTGTTTTTGATTTATTTTCATTTAGTGAATGGCGAATATATAACAGAAATTGCTGTTAATAGTTTATTTGTTGCGGATTTCAAACAATTTAAGTACAAAGTCCAGATTTATGTCTGTTAAAGTTAAGCGAATATTAGGTTTTAATAGTAAAAATATCAATTGCTAAATTATGATAAGTTAAACCACGATTCTATTTCTTTTTTAATAGTTCCAGTGTCACTTTTATGAATATATTCGTTTTTATTTTTCAGATAAACATAGTCGTGTTGCCATTGCATATGGTTTTTAACTATGTCATGAATTGCATTAGTAATAAAAAGTAATTCATTATTTGTTAATGTAGGATGCAACGAAAGTCTTACCCAGCCTGGTTTTTCTGATAAATCGCCGTTCGTAATTTTATCAGTAATTTCCTTGGATCGCTCATGGCTTACTTCAAATAAAAAGTGCCCGTATGTTCCTGCACAAGCGCAACCACCTCTTACCTGAATACCAAATCGGTCGCTCAGAAGTTTGACAATGAGATTGTAGTGAATGTTAAGGTGATAGAACGAAATGATCCCCATTCTGCTCTCCTGTTTGTCTGCCAGAATTTTTATATCTGGTATCCTTCGCAATTCAATAAATGCAATTTGAAGTAATTCTTTTTCGCGAGCTTTGATCATTACTGTGTTCATCTCCTCTTTTAAATTGATAGCCAATGCTGTTCGTATGGCTTGAAGAAATCCAGGTGTTCCACCATCCTCACGCAATTCAATGTCGTTAACGTATTTGTAAGTTCCCCAAGGATTTGTCCAGTCTACTGTGCCGCCACCTGGATCGTCCGGAACCTCGTTCTTATAAAGTGATGAATCAAATATCAGAACACCTGACGAGCCCGGGCCACCAAGAAATTTATGTGGTGAGAAGTAAATGGCATCCAGTTTTTCTAATGCATCAGAGGGATGCATATTTATATCTTCATAAGGCGCTGATGCGGCAAAGTCAATAAAACATAATCCACTGTATTCATGCATTAATCGGGCAAGTTTATAAAATGGAGGTATAATACCAGTAACATTTGAACATGCTGTGAATGAACCTATTTTGAATGTACGATCCTTGTAAATTTCCAGTTGTTTTTTTAATTCGTCGGTGTCAACAAGCATATTATAGTCGGGTTTTAAAACAACTACATCAGCATCAGTTTCATACCAGCTGGTTTGATTTGAATGATGTTCCATATGGGTAAGAAAAACAACGGGTCTATCGTTTGCATTTAAAGATCGTTTTTCATTTTTTCGGCCTCGCAGTCCTAATATCCGTTGAAGCTTGTTAACGACGGCAGTCATACCAAATCCGGCAGTAATTATTACATCAGATGACCCGGCGTTTACATGGTTTTTGATGAGTTCGTGAGCGTATTTATAACTCAGGGTCATACGCGTGCCCGTTTCACTGGTCTCGGTATGTGTATTCGCTACAAAAGGGCCAAATTTCTCAATAATAGTTTTTTCAATTGGAAAGTATAAACGACCACTGGCAATCCAATCGACGTAAATCATTTTTTTTATTCCTGAAGGTGTACAATATTCAGTATCCAATCCGACAATGTTTTTCCGGAATTTGTCAAAATACTTCTCCAGGTTTTCCAACGCTTTAGTTATTAATGATATGATGTAATTAAAAAGTCCAGATAAGGATATCTGGTTCACAAAAATAAAGAGTTATTTATTTCTTTAAGATAATAATAAACATCCTTTATGAAAAACTTATATTTTGGTTGGTTCTGATGATTTTTTTGCAAAAAAGAGGAATAAGGAAAGGATATTTGTTAAACTAAAGTATTTCTTGGACGAATGAAATCTTTACTATATTTTTCTTGGCTGAAAATACATACTTTGATTTGATGTATATATATTTAATTCAAGTATATGTCTTTAATTTTTGTTTACTTTTTTATTTTTATCTTTGCCTTCTAAACTAGTTGAATGTTTTTATGATAAAATACATCATAAATTTGTTGGGGATAGACGTACTGCCGAAATGGTTGTTAATCCACCTTTTATTGATGTCGCTTGCTCTGGGAGGTTTCAATGCGGTTTTTTTTATTCAAGCTGTTTCAGGGTTTTTAGCTGAAGGGAAAGTGGCTTACTTCCCTGAAATTATTGCGCTTTCAGGGGTTATTGGCTTAATGTTATACAATTTTTATAAATATTATGAAGGAAAATTAACTTCTAAATATTCCTGGCTTTTATTTTGGTGTATTGTGCTGGTTTTATCGGGTATGTCGAAAATACTCCCTTTAATTATTCCTGAATTTTCCCGTCCGGTTATTCAGTTTACGCTATACTTGCCGGTAATTATTCTCACTAACCAAATATTTTTTGCCATTGGAAATAATCTTCCTATTGTAAAGGAGAATCAAAATTTAAGGCGTTTTCTTGATTCAGGTTTGATGTTGGGCGCTGCTATGGGTAGCTTTATTATTGTAATACTTACCATTGCAAAAATTTATCTTCCATATTTCCCGGTTGAGGTAATTCTGATAATTTTTGTGATCATTGACTATTTTTATATTGTCGGTCAGCTTGATTTTAAGGAAAAGAAACAAGAGGAAACAGGAATAGACTCGATGATTGCCATATTTACTGAGATTTCTCCCAAAAAAGCTGTTTTTTCTTTGGTGCTGTTTTGTTTTTTTTCTACCATAAATTTTATATTTATCGAATTTGCCTTTTTCACAGTTATTAGAAGTGTTTATACTGACATTGAAAATCTTGTTAAATTTATCGGTTTTTTTTTCGGATCAATAATGTTGGTGAATCTTGTTTTTAAAGTTTTTGTATATCAAAATCTTGTAAAAACATTCCGAATCAGTAAGGCATTGTTTTTAGCTCCTGTATTTTTTGTAGTAAGTCTTTCATTACTTAATGTTCTTTTGCTTAACCCCAGCCGTTCCATCATTTCCAGTCCCTTTACATTGGTTTTTCTGATGGTTCTGTTTAGCCGGTTTTTTGCATTTTTATTTCGGGAGTCATTTGAAAATCTTTCAGTAAAACAATATTTTATAGCGATCGAAACATTTAACAGAAAGCCACTTTCGCGAAATTTATTTAATGTAATTGGATTCTGGTCTTTTCTTGTGGGGGGCTTAGTTTTATTAATGTTGTTGGCGTTGGATATAAAAACCTTCTCGTTTATTTTGTTCCTCAACCTGGTAGTTGCCATAGTGTGGCTTTTAGTTACTGTTTGGACATCAAATAGGTATACAAATACTATCACCAGACTTGTGAATAAACTATCGGACGGCTATAAACCAAGTTTTTCTGAACAACAAAAGAGTTTCAAGGATAGAGTCATGATTTCAACGAATCTTTCGGGGATGCGTTACCTTTTAAACTACCAACGACACTATCAGCCTAATAATTTTCTGAAAACTATTGAAGCAATACCTGTGGGGCTAAATCAAAAGTTCGACATATCAAGCTCCGGCAATTCATTTTTACAAACTCAGGTACTCGATATTTTATCCAGTCGGGAAAAACCAATTAATTTTTATGATTCTAATGATAATATTAAAGATAAGAACATCGAAGAATTGGCTATTTCGAATAAGGTTAAAGACAGGATTGATGCCATAAAAATGATTAAAAATTCCGGGAATAATAAATTTTCTAATATTTTGAAAATGTTATTGCGGGACAACGATGATGAAGTAAAGAGGAATGCGATTATTACTTTGGCAACGTTCTACAATTACGATCTTATTAATGAGTTACTTGATTATATTAATCACGAAGATTTCTCAGATCTTACTTCGGATGTGTTGACAACGATAGGTCAACCAGCCTTAGAACATTTAATTGGATTTTTCCACCGGACGGATATTGAGTTTAGAATTCAAGTAAAAATTATAAAGATAATCGGAAAGATCTCTACTAATCAAGCACTTAAATTTTTGCTTGACACTATTTCTTATCCTAATAAATGGATTGTTATCGAAGTTGTTAGATCCTTAAATGAAAGTAATTATAAGGTTTCCCCTACTGACGATGACATCATTTATAAAGCCATTAAATATACAATTGGCGCGGCTGCCTGGCTTTTGACAATGGAAGCAAGTATAACATCTCTGGACAGGTTAAATCCCGTTAAGGGCGCTTTAGTTGAGGAATATACAGTAACGCTTGATCTTTTATTTAAATTGTTGGCGCTCAAATATAGTGATGGGGTTATTCAAGAGGTAAAAAGGCATCTTATAACTAATTCAAACAATGAGCAGAGGGAATTGAGTGTTGAATTACTTGATTATATTATCGATAAAGAAATTAAAACATATCTTTTTCCATTATTACATAATAATAGGGTGAAAGAAAAGTTGAATCAATTAAAAGAATTTTACCCAATTGATATTAAGAATGTTACTAATGCTCTTAGAGAGATAGTTAATACAGATCTGGCGCATGTAAGTTTATGGACTAAAGCGTGCGCTTTAAATGCCTTAATCGATATTTTGGAAGATCTAAACTCCGACGATCTCTTTTCTCAAGTATTTAACCCTGAGCCTTTACTTTCAGAAATTGCCTTTTTTGGACTTTATAAAAAGGACTTAAAACTTACTTCAGATTTGTATAAACGTTTATCTAAAAAGGCGAAAAAACATATCGATTCCATCCTTGATACCGGGACTCACTACGAGTATAAATTATTATTTAATAAAGTGTTAACTTTACAAAAGATTAGCTATTTCCAAAAGGTAAAAGGGCATCATTTATTGCCTTTTGCAGAAGTACTAAGTGAAGAATATCTTTCGGCAGGCAATTCAACATTTCTTCATTGTTCAGACGAAGAGGTGCTTCCTGTTTTTATGGTGCCACTTGGAGAGGTGTCCTTAGTTGATTTGCAAAAAAGGGTTTTTCGACTAAATAAAAATTATCTCTATGGACTTGGACTCTATTCCGGAGGAGTAAAATTAAATGCTTTTTCCGAATCAGTCGTTTTTTTGGCTAAATCTGAACAAATAGGCTCCTTGGTTATTAACTATGAGGAATTATCCGATGCTTTGTTTAAATATATTCAAAACAGTAACTTCTATTAATTGATGAAAAAGAATTTGCAATTATATCTCCATTTTATTGGTAACACCGATGATAACTATCAGTGGAATTCTGAATTTAGTTACTATTTTTCCATGGTGGTGAAACAAATATTTGGATATGCTCCAATACTATTTTCAAATGTAGGTGCATCTGGAACAAAACTGTTTGTTTACGAATCAGTTGATGATTTGACCGATAAAGATGGGGTAATATTTATTTTAAATTTAAAACCAAAAAATTCCGATTTCGACTTCATTATTAATCTATTGCCTGATATTTCATTTTTGAATATTTTTTTGGTGGTAAGGACTCATCCCCAAAATATTATTATTCACGATAGTATAAAGGCATTGCCTTCGTATAATTTTTTTGACCATAATCCCTATAATTTTGAAATAACAGAGTATAGTCCTGATGGACAAGGAGGCATTAAAAGTGATTTCTGGGATAAATTGACTGATCTGGCGTATGATATCAAATTAAGATGTGTAACGCCGAATGGTTTGGAAAAGTCTTATGATTTTACAAAAACAGTTTATCTTGCAGAAGTATCTAATGATCAGTCAAAAAATCGAGAAAGGTTATTAAGGGAATTGCTTTTATCAGGATATCGTGTTTTGCCTGAAAAACCATTACCTCGCACCTTAAAAGAGTTTGAAGAAGTAGTGATTAATGCGCTGTATGAATGTAGTTTATCAATCCACATAATGGGTGAAGTATATGGAGATGCGCCCACAGAATCGGATTATTCTTATGTGGAAATACAAAATCGGATGTATTCCAAAGCCACGTTAAAAATAAAGGACGGTGATGATCAGGAAAGTGATCTTCATAGAATTATTTGGTTTTCTCCTGTATTTGAGCCTTTTGATGAAAAGCAAAATCAATACCTGAAACGACTGAAAAAGGAAATATTAAACAGCTCAAATACAGAACTGGTACATTCTAACTTATACGATCTTAAGAGTATTATCGATCAAAAAGTTGCGTTTTTAATCTCCAAAAATGATGCAAAGCCTATTGGTAATTTAAAACCCGTTCTTGTTATTTCTGATGTAGATGATTCAAGTATTATCAGTGAAATAGAGAATAAATTTCATAAAATGGATGTTGAATATGTGAAGTTTTCTAAATTAATTAAAGAAATGAGCCAGTTGAACGCTAAAATTGAAGAAATTAAAAAATATAGCAATTTTCTGGTTGTTAATACGAAGTCAAATGACCTATGGGTAAATAGTATTACAAGTATTTTGATTCGGTTCAAAATAATTTTACATTCTGACAAAAAATCTACAATCAGTTTGTTAACTCCTCATTCAATTGAAAAAATACCTGAATGTGCAGGGGTAGATGTATCTTCATATGTGTACGACATGGAAAATATAGACGCAGCTTTAGATTCCTTAATATCAAGAATAAAGCCATGATTAATCAGGAAACTAATAATAACTTAATGCAGGGAGAAACTAAAAATACTTTTTCCTCCCAAACAATGGCAAAGAATCCATTTCCGGGTTTGAGACCATTCAGGTCCGATGAGAGTCATTTGTTTTTTGGCCAGGACAATACCTGTGAAAAGGTGATATCAAAATTAACGGTGAATAATTTTGTATGTTTACTGGGTGGCGCCGGTGTGGGAAAAACTTCGTTGATTAATTGTGATCTTAAACCATGGCTTTATAGCGGTCTGGCTTTTGATAAAAAAGCAGCATGGCATATTTTTGATGCACAACCGGGGCTTGATCCCATAAAGAATTTAGCAAAAGCAATTTGTTTGGAGGTTAAAGAGTTTTTTGATGAATCGCAACGAATTCAGGAACAGATTAGTTATAGTGTATTAAGGCGTGGTAAAACAGGTATTATCGAGTTATTCGATCAGCTAAAATTATCTGTCGATGATAATTATCTTTTTGTTATTGATCAGTTTGAAGATTTGTTTCGCTTACGTTTAAAAACGGATGAAATTGATTTTTTTGAAGAATCGCTTGAATTTGTAACCCTTCTTACCGAGGCTCTAAATTCCTCAAAATACAATATTTATGTAATAGTTTCAATTCGTTCCGATTTTACCGATGATTGTGTGATGTTTCCCGGTTTGGCTGAAATGATCAACCGAAGCAATGTATTAATTCCGAGGATGGCACGTAATCAAATTGAACAAGTAGTTATTGGTCCGTTACTTACAGCAAATGTAACGATGGATAAAACTTGTCTGGCTCAGATTTTGAATGATGCCACAATTTCAGAGGATGTTCTTCCTCGATTGCAGTATGCGATGAAACGCACCTGGGATTCATGGTCGAGTTTAAATAGTCCTGATAAACCAATTTCAATAAAGGAATACGAATCAATTGGAGGTATTAAAGGTGCAATTTCTTCTCATGCCAATCTCATTTTCGATGACTTAAGTGAGGTTGACAAAAATACCTGTGAACTCATTTTTAAATCGCTCACTGAACGGGGCGCAGAGAACAAAGGTCTCGGCAGAGCATGTACTATTCAGGAACTTTCCGGAATAGCAAAAGTTGAAGTTGATGATATTATTCGAATAATCACTATTTTCAGTCAAAAAGAAATTGGTTTTTTGGAGTTTGATTCTAATGATTTCAGGCCGGAAACTTTTGTACAACTTTCTCATGTCAGTATCATGCGTGCATGGGATAAATTAAGTAAATGGGTTGATGATGAGGCTATATCCGGCCAAATGTACAAACAACTTTCTAATGCTTCGGCAGCATATCAAATTGGCAGGGCAGGATTACTTAGGTCTCCCGATCTGCAGTTTGCTATTAACTGGCGAGAGAAACAAAAGCCGACTCTTGTTTGGGCTCAACGATATAGTCCTGCATTTGAGCGAACCATGGTTTATTTACGTACAAGTTTGACTGCTTTTGAAACAGAGGAGACTTTCAAAAGTGTGCAAGCTAAGAAGGCAATCAGAAAGGTTCGGTCATTATCTGTTGTGTTAGGAACAACTGCTGTTTTAGCCATTTTGGTGACAATTTATGCTCAGGTATTACGTGGTAATGCAGAAAATCAGAAGAAATTAGCTCTTGAACAGATGGTAGAAGCTGATTCAAAATATGATAAAGCTGAAAAAATTTCAAAAGAAGCATTGGAGGACAAACTTCATGCCGAAATAGCGGCCAATGACGCGGAGAAAAAGAAGTTGCAGACCTTACAGGAAAATGATCTGTTGAGTCAACAAAAGGGTTTCGCTGAAGTGACTGCTCAGGAAGCAGTAAAAAAGACTTCTGAGACTGAAAAAAATCTTGTAGAAATGTCTCAGCAAAAAAAGATAATTGAGCAATCAGCTTTACGAGCCAATATTCAAAAAACCGAAGCTGAAAAAGATAAGGATGAAACTTTTAAAAAACGGATGCTAAACGTAGCTCAGGCAATTGCTGTCAAATCTAACCAATTGTCTAATAGTAAGTCAATAAAGACATTGTTAGCCGTTCATGCTTATGAGTTTAATAAAAAATTTGGAGGGTTTGAATGTCAGCCTGATATATACAACGCACTGAACAGCTCATTAATTGATAATGGAATCTATCTTCGGCAGAATTTAAAAGGCCACAGTGGCTCTGTGAAGTCACTTTGTCTTAATAACCACACAAACACTTTATACTCAACTGGTAGTGATGGGCGGGTTTTGTCGTGGAATCTTAATGAAACCTTGGCTTCGTCACATGTTCTTTTAACTGGAGCACAGGGTAACCTAAGTTTGGCAATTAGTCAAAATGGACATTGGCTGGCGGTGGGTTCTGAAATCGGCACCATTCAAATTATGGATTTAACAAACCTAAGTGCCAAACCAATCCAATTAAAAGGTCATCAGGGGGTTATTTACGCTATTGCCTTTTCTAAAGATGGGCAACAGCTTTTTTCTTCAGGGGCCGACAAAAAAATACTGCTTTGGGATATTTCTTCTTCCTCATCTTCTGTTGTTTATAACGAGTCTAATACCGTTCGTGCTTTGGGGCTCAGCCCCGATGGTAAATTTTTGGCAGGAGGGGCTGATGATGGCCGTATTTTAATTTGGGATATAAAAAATAATCTACTTGTTGCATTCGTGGGGGAGGATAATAATCCAATTTACTCAATCTCATTTAATTATTCCGGCACTCTTTTGGCTACAGGTGATAGTAAAGGAAATGTAAAGCTTTGGAATCCATTCTCAAAAAAATTGGTAAAAAGCTTTAAAAGTCATAATGCCCGGGTGGTTGATATAAATTTTAGTGCAAATAGCGACTTAATGGTATCGTCTAGCTATGATGGTACTGCTTATATTTTTGATACGAGATACCTAAATAACCTTCCAATAGTGATACGAGAACCTTCCACATGGATATTGTCCGTTGTTCTAAGCGCTGATAATAAACGATTGATTTTAGCAACAAACAAACCTGATTTTATTATATCGGTACCGTCTCAAACTAAATTTATGGCCGAACAATTATGTTCAAAAATATCGAGAGTACTAACCACCGACGAATGGAGTACATACATAGGAGCCGATTTGAAATATGAAAAACCTTGCGAATAATTTCGTATATTGCTTGCGATAATCTTTCTATTATGGAGCGGATTATATTTAGACTAATAATTATATTTATTTTTTTGTTTGTAATTACTGACAGATCTGAAGCACAGGACTGTACTAGTAAGTTGCAACATGCCCAGCAATTATTTGATTCGGGTCAGATTGAACAAATTCCATCCATCCTGGATTCATGTATTCAAAACGGGTTTTTGCCCGAAGAAAAACAAAAGGCTTACAGGTTATTAATTCAGGTTTATCTTTTTGATTATGATCGCAGTAAAGCTGACTCATTGATGCTTACTTTTCTTAAAAGCTATCCTACCTATAAAATTCAATCTTCCGATCCTGCCGAGTTTTCGGAATTATTTAACCTTTATAAAGTTAGTCCTTCATGGGGTATAGGTATTACTTTAGGAAACAATTTCCCGTTTATTAATGTCTCAGAACATTTTTCAACAGCCAGCTTAAATAAACTGGATTCTAAATATTTTCCCAATGGAGTAAATTTAATGGGAGGTTTTATTGTGGATCGATATATCAGGCCTAAATTTTGGATCTCCGGAGAATTGAAATATTCATCCTTAAAATTTCAAAAAATTGAAAAATTTAATGATGGAAAGGAAAATCTTACTTATAAAGAAAAAACAAACTGGGTTGATATTCCAGTGTTGTTGAATTATAGTTTTGGCCACAAAAAACTTTTGCCTTATTTATTTGTAGGCGCGGAGTTTGGGTATTTATTAACTGCATCGTCTGAAATTCGACGATCAATTACGTTTGATAATCAATATCCTGAAATAATAAAACCTGTATCAGATATTAAAAATACCCGGGAAGGTTTTAATTTATGGGGAACAGGTGGAATTGGTGCACATTATGCCGTGCAGGATGGTTATTTTTCTTTCAGGGCCGGATTTAGTTACAGTCTGCTTTCATACGTAAAACCCGAACTTCGGTATTCTGATATTAGCCAAATTCAATACAATCATTATATCGATGATAATTTTAAAATAAACAATTTATTTTTCAATATCAGCTATTCCAGATTATTTTACCATATTAAGAAAAAAGCTGTAGATGATGCATGGAATTAATAGATGTGTGAGTATTTGTATCGCCTTGATTGTTTTGGCTTCATGCGCTAAAGAAAATAAAGTTAGCTCAGGTCAGGCTGATCAATTTATTAAATATTTTGGTGGCTCGGATGTAGATAAAGCAATGGCAGTTGTTGAATGTTCCGATGGTGGATTTGCATTAACCGGTACAATATCCGTCGGAAATAATAAAACCAAAGCATTTTTTATTCGTACTGATAAATATGGAAATGAATTAAAATGGTCGCCTGTTTTGTTTGGCGATACGTTACAAAGTATTGGAAACTCTGTTATTACTGTGGCTGATGGGTTTTTGGTAGTTGGCTCAACAAACGTTTTGACCAACGATATTCTAAATAACGATGTACTAATATCAAAAATTGGAAATGATGGTTCTATTACCTGGCAAAAAAAGTTTGGAGGTAGTTTAAACGATGAAGCTTTTTGTGCCATTCTAACACAAAACGGAAATTATCTTATTGGAGGATATACCAAAAGTAAAGGTAAAGGAGGTAAAGATGCTTGGGCGCTAATGCTCGATAATAACGGGAACACTTTATGGGAACAAACACAAGGTGGGAGTAAGGATGATAGTTACAAATCGATCATAGAAACAAATAACAGTTATATCCTGATCGGTTCAACCGAAAGCTTTTATATTGGCAGTTTTAATCGAAGTGTGTTTTTTGTGAAAATTGACAAAGCAACTACCACCGGTGATCCTTTTGATTTTGCCTTTTATGGGGGGCTCTCAATAGATTCAAAGATTGACGCTATTAAAGATGATGCAAATAATCTTATTGTGATGAGAAATGTCCAAAATTCAAATATTTCGAATATACAATTATTGAAAGTCAAGGACGATTTCCATCAGGTAGTTTGGGAGAAGAACATCTCCACGACAAATGAAATCGGCAACAGTTTGATAATTCAAAACAACCAGATAGAAGTGGTTGGGAAC
>JANXXY010000271.1 GCA_025350365.1 Bacteroidales bacterium
GGCGGCGAAGCCGCCCCTCTTCCACCTATACTACACTATGCGAACTGTCATTCCGAACGGAGTGAGAGATCTCATAACTCACTGAGTGCTTTATAATAAAAAGTAAGGTTAAAACTTTTTAGGTAAAACATCGGATATTCATATAAAATTATTTTAAATTCTAAAGGGTAATTTTGTGGTACACCCCAATTTCTTTTATTTCAATTTTATTTCTATTTATTTCCATTGAATTTCTATTTATTTCTATTATTTCTATTTATTTCTATTTATTTCAAGAAATTGTGAGGTTTTGAAATATTATGCGTAAATTAAATAAAAAAAATAAAGTACAATTCTTTTTATATGAAGCCAAGTAATGAAGAGTTTACGAATCTGATAAATATTCTAATTGTTGAAGATGACTATGCCCAATCTGAACTTATAGGTTATTTGTTAAGCGATAAAAAGTATAAGTTAACTAAAATATACGATGGCAAAGAGGCATTGAGTTATCTCATGGTTCATGATGAAGTGGATATTGTGATTATGGATAATAATTTGCCTTTTATAAATGGTGTAGAAATAATCAGGGAATTACGATTGAAAAACCGTCAGAATTCCATCATATTTTCATCAGCCGATTCAGATATAAATGTTGTTATTGCTGCAATGCGCGAAGGTGCGCTTGATTTTATTCTTAAAACCTCTCCCACATTCCGCAACGAGGTTGTAAAAGTTGTGGAAAAAATTTATAATCTTCAACTTAAGCGAAGGCATCAGGCTGAACTTGAGCGTCGTATCAGAGTGAGCGAGGAAAACTATCGTAATTTACTCAATGAGATTGAGGATTACTTGTTTGTGCTTGATGAGAATGGGCTAATACTTCAGGTAAATAATCTGGTTTTAAGTAGGTTGGGTTATACCTTCGATGAATTAAATGGGATGCACGTAGTGATGCTTCATCCTCCCGAAAATAAAGAAGAGGTAGAATCAATCATTGAGCACATGTTTGCAGGAAATATCCGAACTTCTTTTGTGCCTTTGTATTCGAAGGATAAACAAAAAATTTATGTTGAATCTCGAATTAATCGAACTATTTGGAATGGAAAAAATGTGCTATTTGCTTTAAGTAAGGATATTACAAATTTGCGTAATTCCGAAGAGAAGTTTGCCAAAGCTTTTGGTTCTAATCCTTCAGCTATGTCGATAAGTTCTTTTCAAGACGGACGAATGATCGATGTTAATGATAGTTTTTGCCGTATTTTGGGCTATAACAATGAAGAAGTAATAGGCAAAACGTCCATTGAATTAAATATTTATAAAAACAATGATGACAGACTGAGGATAACAAATGAAGTTGAAGCAAACAAAAAAGTCAGAAATATTGAGGTATCATTAGTAACCAAAAATGGAGCGACGGTGCATGGAATTATCTCTACAGACCTGATAAATATAGGTAATGATCAATGTTTACTTACCGTTATTACTGATATTACCGATCGTAAGATTGCTCAAACAAAACTTCAGGAAAAGAACGAGGAGTTGCAATCAATTTTTGATGCATTTCCTGATTTATTGTTCCGATTGGACAAAACCGGGAGAATAGTCGACTTTAAGGCTGGAAATACCAACGAGTTATTTGTTCAGCCTTCATCTGTTATTAACAAGAATTTTGAAGATTTTCTTCCTACGGAAACTGCTGAAATTCTTGGTAAAACACTTCATTTATCTTTCGAAACTAAATCTATCCGGAAATGTGATTTTTCTCTTTTAACAGGCAATAAACTGAACTATTTTGAAGCAAGGTTTGTACCTCTGGCTAATGGCTTAATCACATTAATTAGAAACACTACAGATCTACAGCAAATGTTTGATTCACTAATGAAAAGCAAATCAAGCATTCGTTCATTGCTCGACAATCTCCCTTTTATGGCCTGGATGAAAGATATAGATGGTAAATACGAGGCCGTAAACGAGCCTTTTACAAAATTGTCAGGCCTGTCATTCGAACAGATTATTGGAAAAAGTAACCACGAATTAGTTTCACGTGACAGGTTTTTGCAATACGATGAGGACGATCGTAAGGTTATTTTGAGTGGTATCCGCCTTAATCGCGAAGTAGAATTTGAAGTTGATGGAAATAAACTTATTGCGGAAACGTTTATCACTCCTGTTTTTGATAACCATGGTCAAATTTGCGGTACCTCAGGTATTTCGCGCGATATTACTGAAAAAAAGCAGCTTGAAAATGAAATTTTAATTCATCATGCTCATGATGTTTTGCTGAAGGATATTTCATCGAGTTTTTTGACTCAATCGTTTGATCAAACTGATGATGGAATTAAAGATGCGCTTGAAATGGTAGGGAAAAACATCAAGGCCGATCACGCTTTCATATTACATTTTGATCAGCAAAAACAAACCCTTAATCTTGCCTATGAGTGGTTTAAGGATGGATCGATAGATTCTAATGTTCCCCACTTTAATGAAAAGCCTGTTAATGAATTAAATTGGTGGATTCAACAATTGAAACGAGATGAATATATCCATATAAATGATATTTCGCAATTACCTGCTTATGTGAGAGAAGCAAGCAATTTTCTTAGTATGCATAACATTAAATCGTTAATTATTGCTCCAATAGTTATTGAAGAAAATAATCTGATAGGAGTAGTCGGCTTTGATGTTACTGTTTCCGGTACTGAATGGAAAAAAGATACCAGAAAGCTGATTATTAAGGTTACCGATATCGTTTCAAGAGCTTTGGAACATAAAAAATGGAGGCAAACCATTGAAGCCAGCGAAAAACGTTATCGTCAAATAGTGGAAAATGCAAATGATATTATTTTCAAATCAGATATTAAAGGTAATTTCTCATATGTAAATCCTATTGCGGTTAGAGTTGTTGAGTATTCCGAGAAGGAACTGCTTACGATGAATTACCTTGATCTAATAACACCAGAATACAAAAAAATTGCTTCTATTTATTATACCGATCAATTAAAAAATAAGGTTACAAGTTCCTACCTTGAATTTCCAATATTTACCAAATCAGGTAAACTAAAATGGATTGGTCAAAATATTCAGTTAATATATAATGAAGGTTATATAAATGAAATTAACGGTGTTTCCCGCGATATTACCGACCGCTATATTGCACAAAAGGAACTCGAATTTACTTCTCTTCGATTGTCTACAATTATAAGCAGCATTCAGGCAGGTTTGATAGTTGAAGACGAATCAGGTAATGTAATATTTACCAACCAGCAGTATTGTTCGCTCTTTTCTATTCACGCTCTTCCGGAACAAATGGTTGGTAAAAAAAGCCTTGAATCTACTGACAAAGGCTATTTACTTTTTAAGGACTCTGAGCATTGCTTAGCCCGTTTTAACCAAATACTTTCTAAACAGGAGGTTGTTATTAATGAAGAACTTGAATTAACCGATGGCCGTTTTTTGGAAAGAGATTTTGTTCCTCTCTTTCTGCACGAAAACTACATAGGTCATTTTTGGCTCTTCCGTGATATTACATCCCGAAAAATTGCTGATGAGATAATTCGAAAAAGCGAAGAGCGACTCCAGATTGCCCTTAAAGGAGGCAATAATGGACTCTGGGACTGGAATTATCAAACAGGTGAACTTTTTCTCACTTCATCAACTTTTGAAATGTTAGGGTATCCCCCAAAATCTGATAAAATGCATATAGACAATTGGCGAAAGTTGTATTTTACTGAGGATATTGCAATTGCAGATATTAAATTACAACGTCATATTCAAGGCGAAACAGAGTATTATGAGACAGAACAACGACTCCTGACCTCCAATGGCAATTATAAATGGGTACTTGTTCGGGGAAAAATTATGG
>JANXXY010000273.1 GCA_025350365.1 Bacteroidales bacterium
GGCGGCGAAGCCGCCCCTCTTCCACCTACTCTCCCCTTGAAGCTGCCCGTCATTCCGAACGAAGAGAGGAATCTAGCGAAGCGATTTCACCTTAGGTAATCTAGCGAAGCGAGAAAACCTACTGGCAGAGAATGGGAAAACATTAAAGAGAGAAGAAATTTAAATTAGGCATAACACCGGATACTCATTAAAAAGAAAAGGGCGGTTCTCACGAACGGCCCTTTTTACCACATTACTAACATTTACAACTACTAACTAACTACCTAATTATGAAAAAAAACACTACTAACCTTTTTTTATTACGCTTCGCGTAAAATATTGTTATAAAAATATATCGTCAAAAAATTACTGGACAGACATTTAGATTATTATTTAAAAACTTCGGAACGGTAATCTGATTTTAATCTGTCCATATTGTAAGTGTACTATTTACATTTCAAAATTACAATTATTTCAAAGACATTTTCTATGTTTTATATTAATTAATTGTTAAATCTAAACTAACAATTCGATACAAATATAGAAATAATATTTGAATATGCAAGGGGATTATTTAAAATAATGCATTATTTAAAAATTAGCTAATTAAAAATAGGGGGTATGTTTGATAAAATGTATTTATTTGAACTTTCTTACGGTAAGCTTCAATTATTTTTGAGATGTGTTTTAAAATCATCGATTTAATTTATGTAAATATATATATTTGCGAAGTGTAGGATAAATTTTACAAGTGAACCTTTATAAAACGAGCATGATTGTTTAAAATAGAGGGTATTCCATCATATTTTAATTTAAAAATTCATAAATGATGAAAAAACTTAATGTTCTGTCTTTATTTTGCCTGATATTTATTGGATTACCTTATGAATCCATGGCATGTACAAACTATATTATTACGAAGGGGGCATCGGCAGATGGATCGGTAATGATTAGCTATGCAGCTGATTCTCATACATTATATGGTGAGTTGTATTATCGACCTGCAATGAATTATCCATCAGGCGCAATGTTTGATGTTGTAGAGTGGGATACCGGTAAACCTTTGGGTAAAATTAAACAAGTCCGGCATACTTATAATGTAGTCGGTAATATGAATGAATACCAACTATCCATTGGTGAAACAACATTTACCGGAAGAGCTGAATTACAAGATACTACCAGTATTATTGATTATGGAAGTCTGATGTACCTTACACTTCAACGCGCTAAATCTGCCAGAGAAGCCATTAACACGATAGCGTCGTTGGTGGATGAATATGGTTACTATAGCACTGGTGAATCCTTTTCTATCGCTGATAAAAATGAAGCCTGGATTATGGAAATTATTGGAAGGGGACTTGGAAATAAAGGAGCATTATGGGTTGCTGTAAGGATACCTGACGGATATGTATCTGGTCATGCAAATCAAGCAAGAATTCGTACTTTTCCGTTAAATGATCCTGAAAATTGTTTGTATGCTAAGGACGTTATCAGTTTTGCCAAGAATAAAGGGCTATACTCCGGCGAAGATAAAGATTTTAGTTTTTCTGACACCTATGCTCCGGTTGATTTTAGTGCTGCAAGGTTTTGTGAAATCAGGGTTTGGTCCATGTTTAATAAAGTAAATGGCGATATGAAGCAATATTGGGACTATGTTACAGGCTTAAATCTGAAGAACCGCATGCCATTATATGTAAAGCCTGAGCATAAAATTACTTTAAAGGAAATGATGAATTTTATGCGTGATCATTTAGAAGGGACGGAGCTTGATATGAGCAAAGATATAGGCGCCGGATCTTATTGTATGCCATACCGCTGGAGGCCATTGACATGGAAAGTGGATGGTACATCCTATCTTAATGAGCGTGCTACTGCCACACAACAAACCGGATTCTCATTTGTAGCCCAATCACGGGCGTGGTTGCCCGATCAAATAGGTGGTATTATATGGTTTGGCGTTGATGACGCAGCAAGTTCGGTTTATACCCCAATGTATTCAAGCATTACTAAGGTGCCTGAGACTTTTGCCGTGGGGAATGGTGATATGCTGACGTATTCTGATAATTCGGCATTCTGGGCATTTAATTTTGTTTCGAACTTTTGTTACCTCAGGTATAATATTATGATTGAGGATGTAAAAAAAGCTCAAACGGAACTGGAAGGTCAATATATTTCAAATACATCGGTTACCGATGAAAAAGCACTTGCTCTCCTTAAGAAAAATCCGAAAGATGCTGTTGCCTATTTAACCAATTATTCCGTGAAAATGGGTAACGAAACGGTTTATAAATGGAAAGAATTGGGTCATTATTTATTAGTGAAATATATAGATGGCAATATAAAAAAGGAAAAGGATGGTAAGTTTATGAAGAATGGATTTACTCAGCCTGCGGCCCCCTCACAACCCGGATATCCCGAATGGTGGGCGAAAAAGGTTGTTGAACAAACCGGAGATAAGCTAAAAGTGCACGGTGTAGCGCACTAAATTAATATTTTACAGATTATTTTCCGCGTAAATTATTACATATTAAAAAATTATTATACTTTTGCGGTCTGTTATAAAAAAACAAACACTCAAAATATTACGGTGATGGATTTAATGAAAGTTGTTAATAATTTGTTTGCTGATAAAAAAGAAACGGCTGCCTTCAAAGCTGGTGATACAATTACTGTACACTATAAAATTATAGAAGGTACTAAAGAACGTGTTCAGCAATACAGAGGTGTTGTTCTCCAGAAACGTGGTACTGGACAAACTGCTACATTTACAGTAAGAAAGATGTCGGGTGATATAGGAGTTGAAAGAATTTTTCCAGCTAACTCACCTTTTATCGATAAGATTGAAGTAAATAAATTCGGTAAAGTTCGCAGGGCTAAGATTTTTTATCTGCGTAATCTTACTGGTAAGAAAGCCAGAATTCAAGAGAAAAAAGTTGTTCAATAATTTTGGATTTTTAGAAAAACAAAAGGCTGCTTATTTTATAGGCAGCCTTTTGTTTTTGAACCAGAAATTGAAACAAATTTTAGATAAACGTTTAATCGATTTCGGTTCTTATTTCTTGTTTCTTTTTATAATCAGCCCACCATCGTAAATAACTGATCCACTTTTTTCCAGTTGATGACATTCCAAAAATTAGAAATATAATCTGCCCTCTTATTCTGGTATTTCAGATAATAAGCATGTTCCCATACATCAATATTCAAAATAGGCTTTCCCTGAACTGGTGATAGATCCATTAACGGATTATCCTGATTTGGCAGGGCAACAATCTGCAGTTTTCCGTCTTTAACAATAAGCCAAGCCCATCCTGAACCAAATTGTGTGGTGGCTGCTTTCGTAAAATCCTCTTTAAACTTAGCAAACGAACCGAAATCAGCAATGATTTGTTTAGCTACACCTCCCACGGGCTCTCCTCCGGCGTTAGGTGCCATAATGTTCCAATAGAGGTTGTGGTTATAATATCCTCCCCCCTGGTTACGGATTACCATTGAGTATTTCGAAACATTTTTAAATATTTCGTTGATATCAGTAGTTGAAATGGCCTGTTTTTTTAACTCTGCATTAAAGTTTTTGGTGTAGGTTGCGTGATGTTTGGAATAATGGATTTCCATTGTTTGTGCATCAATAGTAGGTTCAAGCGCGTTGTAGGCATAAGGGAGAGGAGGTTGAATAAATACCATGGAATCGTCGGCAATGTTAATTCCTGGATTTATTGATGCCTGAATTTTCTCGTTGCCAATTAACAAAGCACCCGCTCCAGCCAGCACGGAGGTCTTTAAAAAAGTTCGTTTATCCATAAAGGTTTGATTAAAAAGGTTGTTTTATAAATCATTAGAGTACATATTAACAAACTTACTAATCAAATAGTTCAAACTGGTCTGAAAAGTGTTTGGTATTAAGTACTGAGAAGCCCCTGACAGGTTTCAAAATTCTAATATGGAGCTGGACATTGAAACCTGACTGGATTGGGAGCATACATCAATAATCCCATCCAGAAAGAAACATCACAGG
>JANXXY010000285.1 GCA_025350365.1 Bacteroidales bacterium
CATTTACAAGTGAATTACTTATTTGAAACATTTACGTCTATGATTTTTATTACATTTATTGATTCAATTATCTCAAATTTTAAGAAAAATAATATTCGAATAGAATTTGCCAATGATATTGACCCTGCAGCAGAATTAGTATATAATTCAAATAATCTGTTTTTTAATAATCACAAATTACATCGAGATGATATAAAAAATATTGATGCCAAAAGCATTCCTGATTTTGATTTTTTAATTGCGGGCTTTCCTTGTCAACCATTTTCAAATGCAGGTTTACGTAAAGGGATAAATGATGAAAGGGGAAATTTATTTGAAGAATGTGAGCGATTATTAATAAATGGATTAAAACGGGATAACAAACCTATTGGTTTTATATTTGAGAATGTTAAAGGCATCATGTCTTCAAAAATGCCTGATGGTACTTCAATCCCAGATGAAATTGTTAAACGTACTGAAAAACTTGGATTTAAAACCAATTATAAATTACTTAAAACATCCAACTATGGTGTTCCAACAAATAGACAAAGGCTTATTATAGTTGGGATTAGAAAGGATATTGGATATTTTGACTTTAATTTACTAGAACAGGTTGTAGCAGAGAATAATTTACCAAATGAAATTGATAATCCATATGAATTATATTTAGGTTCAGTTTTATCCGATATTCCAGAAAGTACATCACAACTTAAAGACTTTTGGAGATATTCACCTGGAGGTCAATATATGGTTGATAAAATAGGTCCATGTATAGATGGCAAAGAAGCCTTAGATAAATTTAAAACTAAAGTTCCTTTAAATAAAATTAGTAAAACTATCAAAGAGGGTAAATCATGGAAAAGCATGAATCCAAAAGATATGAATGAACGATTTAGAAAAATTTGGGACAACCCTCAAAAGTATAGAGCACCAAACTTTTACCGCAGATTTGCCTTAGGGGAAATAAATGGAACAATTACAGCTTCTGCACAACCTGAAAATTGCGGAATAACACATCCTTTTGAAAACAGGCGCTTTTCTATCAGAGAAATAGCAAGAATTCAATCATTCCCTGACAATTTTGAGTTCCCATATAAGACAATTGCAAATGCTTATAAGGTAATTGGTAATGCAGTTCCGCCAATATTTGGATGGGTGATTGCAAATGCCATTTTGAAACATCTAGAAAATGAGTAACATAAATCATATAAAAGCTTATTTGCTTGGATTGTTAGTTGGAGGTGGCAAAATAGACAAAAATGTTTTTGTAATAGACCTTCCCTTTAAAAAATGGGGAATGGAGCCTACTCGTATGAATATTATTGCAACTGACATTTTAATAAAGATTTGTCAGTTTTTCAATTCAACATATAACTTCAATGTTACATATGAAATTAGCAGTAGTAGGTGGTTGATTAAACCAATGGCAAATTCAAATATTGCAGAATTAAAAAACGATTTATCTGAATTACAATTACCAACTTCAGGCTTTTTACTTTCAAAGGCAGACTTAACTCACGCAAAAAAGACATTAACTGGCATAAACATTGAAAGTTTTTTGTCTGGTATTTTCGATGCACGAGCGAGCTTGGCATTATCACATCGGAGATTTTCGGATGATGCGCCAGTAGTATCTATTGAAATTCCGGGTAGTACTAAGAACTTTGCATTTGTTGTACAATTATGCTCATGGTTAACTGATTTAGGTTCTACAACTGACCAAATATTATATAATCATCCAAATCAACATTCAGCATCAGACCCTGATTATAAAGGATGGAAAAAGGGTTTTAAAATAAGATTCTTAGTAAGGTCTTTTCTTGCTCAACATTCATTTGCCCTTCAATCAAAGTCGTTTGACATTACCAAAATTGAAAAAAGTCAGAAAAGAGATGAACAGATTCCTTGTTTACTCAGAAAACTAAGAAACCCAAGTCCGGTAACAGTGCATTCAGAACAAAACTCAATTGATTTACCTGATGTTGTTCGTAATAAATTGTTTTTCCATTATCATCATTTCTGCGCGGTAATTGGTTGCCCTCATGCCCCAGTTGATGAGATA
>JANXXY010000288.1 GCA_025350365.1 Bacteroidales bacterium
GTGAGGTCAGAGGCGGATCGACAACAGTGGCATGAAACTCGTCGGTAATACCAACAAGTAACACATCGTTTGGGATATGTAACCCTTGCCGTTTAATTTCTTTCATTACGGTAAAAGCAACCATGTCGTTAATACTGAAAATTGCATCAGGCGGATTTGGTAAAGCAAGCAAATATTGGGTTGCATGCGTTGCATCGTCAATAGTAAGATCGGTAAACACAACAAGTTGATTGTCGGCTTCAAGTCCACATTCTCGTAATCCATCCTGGTAGCCTTCCAGTCTTTCACGGGCAATATTCAAATGCTGTGGACCAGCAATATGAGCAATTCGACGAGCGCCGGATTCGAAAAAATGCATGGTGATTTCCTTTGCTGCATTGCGATTATCGACAATAACAGACGAAACTTCGTTGGTTCTGCAAACTCTGTCGAAGAAAACCAGTGGCATATCGTTGTTGATGATTTTATCGAAGTGATCGTAATTTCGGGTTTCTTTCGAAAGACAAACGATCAATCCTTCAGCTCTGGATGCTAAAAGATTTTCGATGCATTCCTTTTCCTTTTCATACGATTCATACGAGGAGGTAATGAGAATATAATATCCATTTTGTCTGGCAACGGATTCTATGCCACTGATAATGGATGAATAAAAAAAGGTAACCAAATCAGGTACTATAACTCCAATAATTTTAGTTTGTTGTTTTAGAAGCCCCATCGCTAAAGGGTTCGGCGAATAATTCCAGTCATGAGCCAATGTCTGAATTTTAGCCGTAAGGTTAGCGCTAATGTCAGGATGGTTCTTCAAAGCCCTCGAAACAGTGGAAATAGACACCTTAAGTTCCGCCGCAATATCTTTTAAGGAAACGAGCCGTTTTGTCATAAAAGCCAGCAATTCTGTTTTCGAAATTAAAGGAATTCAAATCAACATACAACCCTTTGTTAGGATAATAAATGTTTGACAACATTTATTTTTAACCGCAAAGCTTAACGCAAAGCTTTGCGGTTGATTTTATGTAAGTTGATTATTGTTTACATGGATTTTTTTTTGGAGTTTTGATCATGCAAATATGTCGTTTCCTCCCGTCAAAAAGAAGTAACGATACAGACAAATTAGGCAAATTAGATTTTAAGGCTTACATTATACTATTATTTCGTATTATGGAATACAGGGAAATTGGAAAAACAGGTATGGTTGTTTCGTCGTTAAGTTTTGGCGCGTCGTCGTTGGGCGGAGTATTTCACGAATTAAAAGAAAAGGAAGGTATATTGACTGTTCATGCGGCTATTGATTCCGGGATCAACTTTATTGATGTTTCACCTTATTATGGTTTTACAAAGGCCGAGGCATTGCTTGGCAAAGCCTTGAAAGAGATTCGCCGCGATAAATATTTTCTCTCCACCAAAGTGGGTCGCTTTGGTGTCAGCGGAATAAAAAACTGGGATTATTCTGCTGCCCGGGCTGTTAAAAGTGTGGAAGAAAGTATGCAACGGCTTAACATTGATTTCATTGACCTGATTAATGTTCACGATATGGAATTTAGTGATTTGAATCAGGTAATTAACGAAACTTTGCCTGCACTTATTCGACTTAAAGAGCAGGGAAAAGTTGGTCATGTTGGAATTACCGGCTTGCCACTAGTTAATTTCAAATATGTTATCGACAGGGTTCCGGAAGGTACAGTGGAATCAGTCCTTTCGTTTTGTCATTATTGTTTGAATGACGATGCCCTGGCAGATAACCTTGATTATTTTGAACAACATGGAGTCGGAGTCATTAACGCATCTCCACTATCGATGGGCTTATTAACCCGCAGGGGTGCACCTGACTGGCATCCTGCGTCGAAAGCAATTATGTCGTATAGCCGCAAAGCAGTTCAATATTGCGAGAAAAAAAAATATCCAATCGAGCAATTGGCCATTAAATATTCTGTTTCGAACCCCAAAATTGCTACAACATTAGTAAGTACAACTTCGCCTCTAAATATTCGCGAAAATATCCGATGGGTCGAAGCGCTGCAAAACGAGCCATTACTGGCAGATGTTCTGGAAATTCTAAAACCTATACACCGTCAAACCTGGGACAATTCGTAGACTTACTTTAATAAACATAAACTATGGAATACCACGAAAAAACACAGTATACCGAATTCAAACGGTTTTGTAAATCACTTGAATTGCGAAATGATCCGAAACTGATTGAGGACTATAAGATAGCACATGCAAAAGGTGAACCTTGGCCCGAAATTCATCAGGGAATGAAAGAAGTTGGTATCCTTGATATGGAGATCTACCTCGTTGGAACGCGATTATTCATGATTATGGACACTGTTCCTGATTTTGATCATGACAAAGCCATGGCTGAACTTGCCACGAAACCTCGCCAGAGTGAATGGGAAGCACACATGTCGAGATTTCAGAACACTTCCGCCGAAGCCACTGCCGACGAAAAATGGAAATTGATTGAACGTATTTATAAATTTGGCGAATAATAACCTCACAAGGGATCATTTTACTTTATGAAAATTGATAGTCACCAGCATTTCTGGCACTTCATCGAAAAGGACTTTGGTTGGATGAACGACCATATGCAAGCAATAAAAAAGGATCAGTTGCCTGAAGATTTTGCATCTGAGCTCCACGCCGTTGGTTTTGATGGTTCTGTTGCTGTTCAGGCAAGACAATCGTTGGAAGAAACTAATTGGTTGCTGAAACTAGCTGGCAGTAATGATTTTATAAAGGGTGTTATAGGATGGGTCGATCTTCAGGGCGCAGGCATTGAAAAACAACTTGAATACTATTCTAAATTCTCTAAATTGGTTGGAATTCGCCATGTGGTGCATGACGAGCCTAAAAACGATTTTATCCTTCAGAGCGATTTTCTCAGAGGAATCAAACTTCTGCAAAAGTATAGTCTGGCTTACGATTTGTTGGTCTTTCCAAAACATTTGCCAAATGTTATTAAGGTTGTTGAGCAATTCCCTGAACAGATATTCATTCTCGACCACCTTGCAAAACCAATGATTAAGAATTCTGTTATATCTCCATGGAAGGAAGATATCGAACGCCTGGCTAAATACCCGAATGTGTTTTGCAAAGTCTCGGGAATGGTCACTGAAGCTGATTGGAATCAATGGAAACCCGACGATTTTACTCCTTATATCGATGTTGTTTTCAATGCCTTTGGATGCAACCGAATCATGATTGGGTCGGACTGGCCTGTATGCAAAGTGACAGGAAGTTATCAACAGGTATTGAACATTGTTTTATCATACATCGAAAATTTCACCGAAAAAGATAAAGGAATGGTGCTTGGAGGAACTGCCTGTAAAGCTTATAAAATTGCAGGTTAAGGGGTCGGGGGTTTAAAACAATTTAATATATATAAACTCTAATGAAAGCTTTTACAATAAAAGAACCGGGTGTCGTAACACCAGTTGAGATTGACCAACCAGTGATGGGGATGAATGAGGTTCTGTTGGATGTTCATTATGTTGGGCTATGTGGCAGCGATTTAAGTTCGTACATGGGTAAAAATCCACTTTTAACCTATCCGCGTATACCCGGACACGAGATAAGTGGAGTGATTGTCGATAAAGGAGCGGATGTACCCGACAGTATAAAAAAAGGAGATCGTGCCACTTTATCGCCATACACCAATTGTGGAGTATGTCCTGCCTGCCGTGCGGGTCGTATCAACACCTGCGAATTCAACCAAACAATGGGAGTGCAGCGCGATGGCGCTTTAACAAGTCATATAACGGTGCCTTTCGAAAAAATCTTTGTTAGTGATAAACTCACACTTCACGAGTTGGCATTGGTAGAGCCTCTAAGCGTCGGTTATCATGCGGCAAATCGCGGAAAAATTACTGAAACAGATTCTGTTTTAATTCTTGGCTGCGGAACCATTGGAATGGGAGCTTTATGCGCTGCTGTTCGTAAAGGAGCAACTATAATCGCAGTGGATATTGACGATTCGAAGCTTCTGCAAGCAAAGAAGTTTGGAGCAACCTACATCATTAACTCCCTTAAAGAAAATGCCCGGGAAAAAATAAAACAGATTACGAACAACGAAGGCGTTAGCGTTGCCGTCGAAGCCGCTGGTAACCCTGTCACATATTCGCTGGCCATCGATGCTGTGGCCTTTGCTGGTCGGTTGGTTTTTATTGGGTATACCAAAAGTGAAGTAATGCTCGATACCCGTTTGATTGTTAGAAAGGAACTGGATGTTATGGGATCAAGAAACGCATTACGTGTTTTTCCATCGGTAATAACCATGTTCGAACGCAAAGAAATGCCTTTTACAGATATGATCACAAAAGTTTTTCCTTTTGAGGAAACTCCCGAAGCTTTTGGGTATTGGAAAGAAAACCAAGGTTCAGTTTCAAAAATTTTGATTGAAGTAAAAAAATAAACCTTTACAATTATTTATATTCTAACTATGACTAAATCTATGAATTTTATGAACAGGCTTTTGATACTTGCCATCGTAATCCTCCTGCTCTCATCAAAAATAACA
>JANXXY010000301.1 GCA_025350365.1 Bacteroidales bacterium
CAACTTTTTTATCCATTTTTATCAATAATTTAAGTAGTAATGTTTTAAAGTAATATAGTTAATGTTTTATGATTAATATTTTGATATTACTAAGCTACAATTGTAAGTTTAAGATTGAAATATGGTTAAAATTAAAGCCTAAGTCCTTTTAAATTGATTCAACACACGAAAATGAACAATAGTTGTAAAAAAATGTTTAAATGGCAATAATTCTGTTAAAAAGAATGCAAATTTAAAACAATTTTAAAATAGTATTTTTTATATAAAATTCTCCACCATTTATGATTCGTTTTATTAAAAACCTTATTAGTAAGATATCTGATGATATTTTTGTCTTCTTATATAAAAACCTGAATAATTCCTACAGAATAAATACATTACGTAAATTGGGAGCACGAATAGGTGAAAGATGCCGAATACATTGTGTATCAATTTCTCCCGAGTCTTATTTAATTGATATTGGCAACGATGTAATTATTGCACATGGTTCGAAACTTATTACGCATGAAGGAAGCATTTGTATATTTCATCACGAAAATCCAAACCTCGACCTTTTTGGTACGATAAAAATCGGAAACAATTGCTTTATAGGCATGTCATGTTTTATACTTCCCAATTCTATTATCGGCAATAATTGCATCATAGGGGCAGGTTCCGTAGTAAGGGGTAAAATACCCGACAACTCAGTAGTAATAGGTAACCCGGCAAAGGTAATAATGACAACTGAAGCTTATAAACGCAGTGTATTTGCCAACCCGATATTGCACGAATATAAAAACCTGTCAGATAAAGATAAAAGAAAGATTCTTCTGGAACGTTTTGAATCACTTAAAAAATCTTCCAAATTATATGCCTAATAAATAAATAGAAAATTTCAACTTTCGTGTGCGGATTTTGCTTCCCGTGAATTATATTCAATCAATCTTGGTTCCTGGATTTGAATGGAATAGTTGATGCTAAATTTTTTCTACTAACATGATCATATAAAAAAAGGAGCTTAATGGCTCCTTTTTTTGATAATTTTTATTCGACGCTTTTACTAAGTTCCGAACCGGCTTTAAATTTAACAGCTTTTTTAGCTTTAATTTGAAGAGGTTTACCTGTTTGTGGATTTCTACCTGTTCTGGCGCTACGTTGTGTAACTGAAAAAGTGGCGAACCCAATAAGAACAACACTTTCCCCTTTTTTCAAGGTGTCTGAAGAAACTTTAATAAAGGCATCAAGAGCTTTTTTTGAATCTACTTTTGTCAATCCGCTTTCGGCTGCAATTGCATCAACTAATTCTGCTTTGTTCATAAAATTAAGTTTTTTAGTTTTTAATAATTTAGAAGGTTTGTGATAAGACCTACGTAAAAATACAATTATTTTTAATATAAACACTCTGATAGGCCAATAATAGCAAGGTTTTTACAAATACATTGTTTGTTTTTAACCTGCAACTTAGCCATTTATTTTGTAATACACATTAAATCAATTAAGTATGAATAAATATAAAATCCAAAATATTTTAAGATTTTTTGAATTTATTTTTATATTTTTTGCTTATCAAGGCATCAGGTAGGGTTTTGGGGATGATTAATGAATTGCGCATTCGTTTGCACAATTCACTAAAATCACACTTTTGATCAATAAAAATCAGAATTACTCTAGTTTAATATTTTTTCAATCTTTTTTAATTCATCTGTCGAAAACTGATAATTATCAAGGGCTTTTAAGTTATCATCAAGTTGAGCAACACTGCTGGCTCCAATTAGCACTGAGGTTATGCGTTTATCTTTCAGCAACCAGGCAAGCGCCATCTGTGCAAGCGATTGATTGCGGCTTTGGGCAATTTCGTTAAGTGCTTTTATTTGAGTCAATATAGGTTGTGTAAGCATCTCTGGTTTAAGGAATACACCTTTGCTGGCCCGCGAACCCTCAGGAATTCCGTTTAGGTATTTGTTGGTTAATAGTCCTTGTGCCAGGGGGGAAAAAGGTATGCATCCTACACCATTATCTTCTAATACATCAAGCAAACCACCTTCTGCCCAGCGTTCGAACATCGAATACTTTGGTTGATGGATGAGGCATGGTGTTCCAAGTTCCTTCAGGATTTTTATAGCTTTCTTCGCTTCATCGGCTTTATAGTTTGATATTCCGACGTACAAAGCTTTACCCTGTCTTACTATCAAATCAAGTGCCGACATGGTCTCTTCAATCGGCGTTCCCGGATCTGGCCGGTGAGAATAGAAAATATCCACATAATCAAGCTGCATTCGTTTTAAACTTTGGTCGAGACTTGACACCAGATATTTTTTCGATCCCCAATCACCATATGGCCCTTCCCACATCAAATAGCCTGCTTTAGTTGAGATGATCAACTCGTCGCGGTATCCGGCAAGGTCTTTTTTTAGGATAGAGCCAAAATTTTCTTCAGACGATCCCGGAGGAGGACCATAATTATTCGCAAGATCGAAATGTGTAATGCCACAGTCAAAAGCATGCAACAATACTTTTCTATAATTTTCATAAATATCCGAGCCACCAAAATTGTGCCATAAGCCCAGTGATATTGCCGGAAGCTTAACTCCGCTTTGTCCGCAGCGGTTATATACCATTTGTTGATACCTTTTTTCTGAAGGAATATATGTCATAATTGAGGTTTTTAGTGATCAATAAAAATAGTAAATATCTTAGGTTATTTGTCGCTCATATTATTCTATTTTTGTAAAAACCACACGATGCGCCGTCAAAACTTTATTAAACTTATGCCCATTGCCGGAAATCATCAATTTTGTACATCGCCGGCAACTGATTGGACTGCAAAAAAAGCTTGGAAAGGTGTTGATCTTAAAAATGATCACGCTATACAAACTGGTAAAAACTCGGTAATAACTTTTTATTTGGATGGTAGAGAATTTCATTAAAGATGGTATTTTTGCATTTCAAATTTTGTTATCATGAATAAGAAAGTAAAAGTTGCCAGATTATCCATTCTTTCCAATTCATTTCTTATAGTAATTAAATTGGTTGTTGGACTAACCTCGGGATCAGTGAGTATTATTTCTGAAGCAATTCACTCATCCATGGATTTGTTGGCTTCTATCATTGCTTTGTTTTCAGTGAAAATTTCTAATACACCTGCTGATAAAGAACATCCGTACGGGCATGGTAAATTCGAAAATATCTCGGGAGTAATAGAGGCACTTTTAATTTTTGTTGCAGCTGTATGGATTATTGTTGAAGCCATAAAGAAGCTTGTCGTAAACGATCCAATTGGATCAATTGGCCTCGGTTTTATCGTTATGTTCGTTTCGGCACTGGTAAACTATTTCGTTTCCAGCAGATTATATAAAGTGGCCATAGAAACTGATTCCATTGCTCTTGAAGCCGATGCGCTTCACTTAAAAGCCGATGTTTATACCTCTGCAGGAGTTGGAGTGGGTTTGTTTCTTATCTGGATTACAGGGTTATATTACCTCGACCCAATTGTAGCTATTCTGGTGGCTGTTTTTATTTTATTTGAAGCGTTTCAACTTTTAAAAAACGCTTTTTTCCCTTTGGTAGATACTGCTATGGCCGATAATGAGGTTCAGATTATTATGGATACACTCAGGGACAGATCCCTGCGATTTCACGATTTAAAAACCAGAAGAGCTGGACACTACCGTTTTGCTGAGATTCACCTTGAAATGTTTGAGGACTTGTTATTAAAAGACGTTCACAATGTATGCGATGAAATTGAGAATGAATTGAAAACAAAAATAAAAAATCTTGAGATAAATATTCATGCTGAACCACTCGAACAATTGGATAAAAACATAAAAACGGTATAGTTTTTGTAAATTAAAAGGACAAATTACAACCAATGTCAATATCGCAGGAGGAGAAGCAGAAATTTGAACAGGATTTTCGTTATCTGGTTGATAAGTACATAGATTATCTTACTCAGTATAATAATTTTTTATTAAACAAAACTCGAAGTATCGAGGAGGAAACAGAGTTTCAAACAATTCAACAATTATTATTATCAATTGGGGTTGTACTCTCAATGGCTATGCAAGCCTTGGGCGATGACTTGTTTGGCAAAGCGGTTGGTTTGTATTATAAATATAAAGAAGCTGCCTTAGCAGGCGATATAAACGCTCAAAATGTTTTAAACGAACTGAAACCAAGGTTTGACGCAAGTCTGACTTCCCGCATAAATAAGAATTAATTTTGGAAATAAATGAAAATAAATGAAAATAAATGAAAATAAATGGAAATAAATGGAAGTAAATGGAAGTAAATGGAAATAAATTGAAATAAGTAGAAATAAATGGAAATAACTTGTTAATCTCGTTTTGCTTAGGCTATGCTTGAGTAGAATATATCCTATTAGGCTCAGCCTGTTTTTCTATGCTTAACAGGTTCTTCTAGAGATCAAAGTAGAATTCGGGAATACAAAAACCGGAAACCTAAAAATCAAATTCGGGAGTATATTGCTCAACTTGAGGCAAAAGGGAACGCAAATACTTCTTGTAATCCTATTAGCCTAAAGTTTATTTACCTGATTATTTTACTCTTTACAATTCTGATAAATTAGTTTGGCAGCCTCAGCGTTGCCAAATTGTTTTGCTTTTTTCCAACAATAACAAGCTCCTTCGCTATCCTGAAGTATTAGCCTTGTGTTGCCTTTTTGCAAATACGCTTCGGCAATATGCGGGTCAAGATCCAATGCCATGCCGAAATCCTGATCGGCTTTCTCAATTTGCTTCGCATCAAGCGCAATTTTACCCCTTTCAAGAAAATATGCTGGTTTGGAAGCATCTTTTTCAATCACTTTATCATAATAGCTTAATGCCGTAAGGTGGTTTCTTTTGGCCTCTTCGAGCAATCCCAACTGATGGTTTGTTTCAACAGATTCCGGATATAGCTCCTGATAGATTTTTAAATCCGACTCCGCCATTTTCGTATCGCCTGCTAATCTGGCTATTTCGGCTCTTTTTAGATAATAGGAGGGAGTTAATGGATTCAGTTTTATTGCTTTCGAAATATCATCCAAAGCTTGAGGGTATTTTCGAGTTTTAAGGAATAATAGAGCTCGAAATGAAAGATAATCATCTGACAAACTATGCTTTTCTATGGCTTGGGTGATTGATAACAGAGACTGATCAGGCAAATTTTGCTGATCGTAAGCCTTTGCTTGAAGTGCATAATAGGTATGTTTCGGCGATATTTTAGTTTGATAAGTGTCTAGCTCATTTAGTGCTTCGTTTGGTTTACCCTTCGCCAATAATGCGCTAATGGCATTTATTTCGGTTTCATTTTCGCTATACCATGGTTTTTTCCAGAATTCCTTCCATTCATTAATGTGCGATATTGTAGCAAAAACAGGATCGGTTACAATCTCAAGTTCCGTTTTCTTCTGATTTCCCTTCAAATGTTTTTCGAGCCAGAGAAGTGAATAACTATTGTCGCCTATTGCGGCATAGCAACGGGCAAGTTCGAAACTCGAACTGTTTTGTAAAATGCTGTCGGCTTTCAGGTAATTGATAATGGCGTGGTTGTAATCTTGTTTGTGATACTGACAATCTCCAATTTCACAGAAAATGGTATTGTCTGTTTTTTGACTGGAAATAGAATTTTGAAGCAGATCCAGTGCCATATCATATTTTTCCTGTTCTATTAGTACTTTCGTTTTTAAACGATATAGTAATTGTTGCTGGGCAAGTGCGTCATACCCAAACAAAATAAAAATGCTATAAAGTATTAATCTTCTTATCTTCATTTAGCTATAGGTTTGCCTTGTTCGCTATATACGTGAATAAAACCTGTCATATTTCGAACCTCTATTCCTGCGAGCTTTGGTTCGTAAACATCGCACAGATAATAATATACTCCTGTTGAAACGTACTGTTTTGATTCTATATCCCTACCATCCCAGTTTATATCAGAGTCAGAGGTTCGAAACACCAGTTTTCCCCAACGATTAAATATTTTCATATCAACCTTTTTAACATAATGGTTTGGGTTATAGGAAATGTAGTTGTCATTTACTTTATCGTCATTTGGGGTAAATACATTTGGCAGGGCATAACCTGTGCAAATATCTACACAGCGCTCATTTATTATTCTGCTCTCATTATTAAAACTGTCAATGGCGGTAACTGAATAACATCCGGCCAGGGTTTCTCCCGGACTGTGATTAAATACCGTATCTTTAACATTATCAATGGTTGCAATAAGAATAAAATTGTCGTTGAGCCCCGGTTTATAATAAACATTGTATTTTACAACGTCATTGGCGCATAGATAATTTGGTTTCTTCCAGGTGATAATGTTAATATTGGTATCGCAACTTGAGGAAATTGTAAATGAAGGCTGACACGGTCTAATAGTATCGAGTGGTATGGTGCTGTTTATGTGTGACCAGTTAAGTGTATTAAATGTTTGCCCATTTAGAAGTCTTGTTCCATAAGCTTTTACCTGATAACTAACCAATGCACCGTTTGCAAGCCCTTTGTTGACAAACTCTTCGGTTTCGGTGTAGCCAATTGAGTCGAATTTCTCAGTTAGTAGATTTTTTCTATAAATAATATATCTTTTATCAACCCATGGAACTGCTTTGGCAAACTGTATGGTAACCTGATTATCGGAAGGCAACAGGTTGGGATACATGGTAGATGCAGTTTCTGCCTTTCCGATCATAAATCGGTTGCCCGGCGTATTGTTATACAACTCAATTTTATAACTATACGGATATTTTATGGTGTTAAGTCCTGCATCGGTAAAAGTAGTATCTTTTAAATCAATTGATTCGCGGGTTAAAATTAAGGCATAATTGTTTCCTGAGAAATTATCGGTGCGATAAATCCGGTATTCATAAGGCCCCAGAGCAGGGATAGTATCTAGGCTTCTGGGTTTTATCCACGAAACAAATACTTCTCCATTTGTTGCATCTACTTTGATTACACTCGCCGATGTTAAGGCCGGAGTTCCAGGTTTG
>JANXXY010000305.1 GCA_025350365.1 Bacteroidales bacterium
GGAAAACTTGGATCTATTACATCTCGTTCGAACAAACCTTTACGGAGCGGCATTATAGAGAGTGCCTGGGTAGCTGTACGCATAGATCCGTCTTTAGGATATAGTTATGTTGAACTATGTAAAAGAATGAAACCAAATGAAGCAATTATACGCATAGCAAAAAAATTAATGAACCGTATTAAATACGTAATAAAGAATGAAACTGAATATGTACATTCAGTCATATAATATCAATAAGGGAAATAAAAACACTTCAAAGGTAAAGAGACTGTTATTCGCTCCTTGCGGTTCTAAATAGAGAATCCGCTCTCCGTAGGCCACAGCTCTTATCTATAATAAATTGAACACAGGTATGCGGCTTATTTTTAATAAGTCCGTTAATAGAAGGGTGTTTTTATAGACTTTATTGATTTGTCAAGAGGAAAAATCTTCTTGTTAGTATTAACGTGGCGGGGTTTTATTTAGCCATCATGTGATTCCTGCATATATATGAAAAGGAAAGAGGTTGTAATCTCTCTCCTTATGCAGTCTATCCATAAAGCTTATTGCTAACAGGTTGCTCCCCAGCAGAGCCTATTTCCTCTTCAGCTTTAATGAAATAAAAATAAACAAAAAATAAAAATAAACAAAAAAATGTTCTCAAAATTTGGATTACAACATAGAAGGAGCGATCTGTTAATCATACCACTCGAACAAATATCTTTCATTATACAACACATTGTTTTTGATGAGTAGGTAATTACTTTCTTGGTGAATGAAAAAATTGTCATTTACAAAATTCTACTGATAAACAGGTCGCTCCAAGAGGAGCTTGATAAGCTTCACTTGCAATCAACTCTACAAACAGGTCGCCGCTATGCGGCTAATTTCAATGAAATCTAAAACGGGAATTTTGTCGTAAACCCGATTTCAGTGATTTATTTTATTTTTAATAGATTGTGAATTTGCCTTTTTACTTACTGCTTTTTTACAACCATACAAATGTTTTTTTACCTTTGTTTCCTTATTATTGGTTTCTAAAATTGTTTATATGATTCTTGATTTTATTCACTGGAACGTAAATCCCGAAATATTTAAGATTGGCGTCTTTGCTGTGCGTTGGTATGGGTTGTTTTTTGCTGCCTCATTTTATTTTGGATACCTGCTATTTACCAGGTTTTTCAAACTCGAAGATATTAAGATTGAAGTTCTCGACAGACTAACTATTTATATGGCAGTGGGTACGGTGGTTGGCGCTCGTCTGGGGCATTGTTTTTTTTACGAGCCCCAATATTATCTGGCGAATCCATTAGAAATTCTGGCAATTTGGCACGGAGGATTGGCTAGTCATGGAGCCGCCATTGGTATTTTAACGGCTCTCTATCTGTTCGCCCGAAAGGAAAAGCGATCATATCTCTGGACACTCGATAGAATTGTAATTACAGTGGCTTTATCCGGCTTTTTTATTCGTATGGGCAATTTGATGAACTCCGAAATTTATGGAGTTCAAACATCCCTGCCTTGGGGGTTTATCTTCGTCCGCGAAGGAGAAACTGTTGCCAAACATCCAACACAAATATATGAAGCATTGTCATATCTGCTCATCTTTGTTCTTCTTTTGAAACTTTATTTCCAATCAAAAGGCAAGCCGAAAGAAGGGTTGTTGTTCAGCATATTTCTAATTCTTACCTTTAGTATGAGGTTTCTGATTGAATTTCTGAAAAATAATCAGGTAGAATTTGAAAAGAGCATGTTTCTGAATATGGGTCAATTATTATCTATTCCTCTTGTGATTGCCGGTATAGCTATTTTGTTTTATATTTCAAACAAATCCAAATCCATCACCTGATTTTGTTTAATTGCATAATTAACTTATTCACCCCCCAACCTTTTAATGGGAGTTAGATTTGTATGAGGCCAAAGTACCTCGGCCGTTTCGGAGAGGGATTTAGGATGATGATAAAAAAGTTTATGAATTAAACGGGCTAAGAACCATTTCAATTTTTTTTAGTCCGGTTTAGCTGGATTATATTGTTTACGAATCAAAAGAAAATGTCGCATCATCATACGCACGATAAAAAAAATAACTCAGCAGAAAAAAATCTTCTGATTACTTCTTTGTTGAATATTGTAATCACTGTTGCTGAAATAGTTGGTGGAATATTATCGAACAGTTTAGCTTTATTGTCCGATGCACTTCATAATCTGAGCGATGCCGTAGCCGTATTCATTGCCTATTTAGCCAGCCGAATAAGCCATCGTAATTCTACTGAGGAAAAGACTTTTGGATATAAACGGATTGAGATACTTTCAGCGCTCTTCAATGCTATTGTTCTAATTGTAGTTTGTGTTTTCCTTATTTATGAGGCGTATAACCGGTTTTTCCATCCGCAGCCAATTAAGGGAGTTATTATGTTTTGGGTAGCCTTGGTAGGTTTGTTAGCTAACCTTTTTGCAGTTAGTTTATTGCATAGCCATGCAGGATCAAGCCTAAATGTTAAAGCAGCATACCTTCACTTACTGGGTGATACTTTTTCATCTGTATTGGTAATTATTAGCAGTATTCTTATCTATTATTTTCAATTTTATTGGATTGATCCGCTCATTACCTTGCTAATTAGTCTTTATATTATAAAAGAGGCATATTCGATTCTTAAGGAAGCTGTTAATATTCTCATGCAATTTACACCTAAAAGTATTGATCTTCAAAAGATCAAACATGAAATTGAAAAAATTCCTGAAATTGAGAATATCCATCATGTTCACATTTGGAGTTTAAATGACCTACAGGTTCATTTTGAATGTCATATTGATGTGATAAAAGATTTTCGGATTAGCGAAACAGAAAATCTTAGAAATAATTTGAAAGAATTACTGAGTAAGGAGTTTGGTATTTCCCACACCACCATTCAATTTGAATTCAATTGTTGTGATCAAAAATCGCTGATTCATTAATTTGACTCGGTTTAATTACGTGGGTACGAAATAAATTCCCTGTGATTTGTTATTTTTACAGTTTATTCATTTTCAATATCCATATCAATGCAACGCAGCCTTTATCTTTACAATACGTTAACCCGTAAGAAGGAACTTTTTGAACCGTTACATGCTCCTTTTGTTGGCATGTACGTATGCGGACCTACGGTTTACAGTGATACGCATCTGGGTCATTCCCGGCCAAATATTACATTCGATGTTCTTTTTAGATATTTGCGACATATTGGATACAAGGTTCGTTACGTAAGAAATATTACTGATGTCGGGCATTTGGAAAATGAGGTAGATGGTACAGGAGAGGATCGGATTGGTAAAAAAGCCAGACTTGAGCGTCTGGAGCCAATGGAAGTGGTTCAGTATTATGTAAACCGTTTCAGGCAGAATATGGCGCAGCTTAATGTTTTACCACCTAGCATAGAGCCGCAGGCATCGGGGCATATTATTGAGCAACAACAAATGGTGGAGAAAATTCTTTCGAATGGATTTGCTTATGAAAGCAATGGAAGTATCTATTTTAATGTAGAAAAATACAATAAGTCACATAATTACGGAAAACTTTCAGGCAGGGTAATTGATGAACTACTCGAAAATACCCGGGTTCTGGACGGTCAGGAAGAAAAAAAAAGTAGTTTCGACTTTGCTTTATGGAAAAAAGCGTCACCCGAACATATTATGCGCTGGCCATCGAAATGGGGTGAAGGTTTTCCCGGGTGGCATCTCGAATGCTCGGTTATGAGTACTAAATACCTTGGAGAACAATTCGATATACATGGTGGTGGAATGGATCTGATGTTCCCTCACCATGAATGCGAAATTGCACAGAATGTGGCTTCAACAGGCAAAGAAGCTGTTCGTTATTGGCTGCATAATAATATGATAACTATAAATGGTCAGAAAATGGCCCGTTCGTTGGGTAATTTTATCACGTTGGATGATTTATTTTCGGGCCAAAATAAATTGTTGGTGCAGGCATACAGCCCAATGACCATTCGATTTTTCATCCTTCAAGCACAATACCGAAGCACAGTCGATTTCTCAAATGAAGCGCTTCAAGCTGCCGAAAAGGGATTTCAGCGCATGATGAATGCAGTTCAAACATTGCATAAACTTAAACACTCCGAAACATCCACCATCGACGTTAAAGCTTTGCAAAACAAATGTTACGAAGCAATGAACGACGATATTAACACTCCTGTTGTAATAGCCAATCTTTTTGATAGTGTACGTTGGATTAATTCTATTGCGGAAGGGAACGAATCTATCTCAGCCAGCGATTTGGACCTTTTGAAAGAAGTTTACCAAACATTTGTTTTTGACATTCTTGGGCTAACGGGCGAAATTAACTTACAACCAGGTAATAAACTAGTGGGAGATTTAATTAGCATGGTTCTTACTATGCGTATGGACGCTAAAACGAACAAGGATTTTAAAGCTTCTGACAGAATTCGTGACGAACTTCTTAAAATAGGTGTGGTAGTGAAAGATAAAAAAGATGGTTTTGACTGGGAGATAAAATAAGAGCCTGATGGAAGCATCTGATAAATATGTTAATCTTTGCAGGAAATTGATATTGAATAATATTGATACCAATCAGTATGCCGTTTTTTTATTTGGGAGCAGAGCTTATAAAATTCATGGTGCTAGAACTGATATTGATATAGGGATATTTGGTAATGATGCAATTCCAAATAAAGTTATTTCTGAATTAAGGGAAATTCTCGAAAACTCTATTATCCCTTATAGAATTGATATAGTTGACTTTGCAAAGGTAGATCAAAACTTTAAAGAGATAGCATTCAAAAAGATAATTATATGGAACAAACCGAAATTTATCAATATAAACTTCAAAGGTTGATTACCGGATTTTTTGGAAATTCATTCAAAACTTGTGTATTTTAAAAATATTCTACAGAAAGGCATTGATATACTTAATGTAATTTAGATATTAGAAAAACGTGGACTCAAACTCTCTTTTAAAATATCAGCGCCGACAATCGTCAGTTGTGAACGTTGGAGCTATTCCAATGGGAGGCCTTTATCCTATTCGGCTTCAATCGATGACGAATACGCCAACTTCAGACAGCAATGCAACTGTGGAACAAATAAAACGTATTATCGATTGCGGTGCCGATTATGTGCGCATCACTACTCCGGCTGTTCGTGACGCAGAAAATCTCGCAGAAATTAAAAAACAGCTTCGAAAAGCAGGTTATACAAACCCATTGATTGCTGATGTTCACTTTAACCCCGCTGTGGCCGAAGTGGCTGCCCGGTTAGTGGAGAAAGTGCGCATCAACCCGGGTAATTACGTTGATAAAAAGAGATTTGAACAAATTAGCTTTAGCGATGAGACGTATGCCCTGGAAATGGAGCGCATTCACAAACGGATAATGCCTTTGCTTAAGATTTGCAAAGAGTTTGGAACCGCTATTCGCATTGGAGTAAACCATGGTTCGCTCAGCGATCGCATCATCAGTCGTTACGGCGATACACCTGAGGGAATGGTAGAATCGGCCATGGAATTTATAAGGATATTTGAGTCCGAAGGATTCCGGCAAACAGTTATTTCAATGAAATCGAGCAATACCCGGGTAATGGTATATTCTACCAGATTGTTAATTAAGAAGATGCAAGCCGAAGGAATGTTTTATCCTGTCCATTTAGGAGTAACAGAAGCTGGTGAAGGCGAAGACGGCATCATGAAATCAGCCGTTGGTATTGGTACCTTACTTGCTGAGGGTATAGGTGAAACCATACGCGTATCGCTCACCGGCGATCCTGAACAGGAAATTCCGGTGTCAAAATCGATTGTAGATTATTTTACAAATCGAAACCAACATAATTCCAATTCTAATTCTTCGATACTATCGCCTTCATTTAACGGGTTTGAGTATAACCGCCGGCAAAGCTATGGGGTTGAAGGAGTAGGAGGAACTTTTCCTATCAAAGTGGTGCTTACTAAGCAATCAAACGAAATTATTTCAAATTTTTCGGCAGTTGATATTTCTATTTCGGATGAAAAAGTTAGCAATGACAGGTTTTCGTTTGATGAATCAACTGATTTACCTTTAAAACCTCTGGTAATAACATCAAATAGCGAACATACTTCTGGGGAAATCCGGATGAAACTTGCAAAGTTCGATGAATTGAAAAAAATAACACCGGTTATTATCCGCAAGAAATACCCGGACACATGTAAGGAATTGTTTCAAATTAAAGCTGCATGCGACTTTGGACCTTTGCTTATTGATGGTTTAGTTGATGGTATTTGGGTTGAAAATCAGCATTTTCCGGCTGAGGATGTGTATCAGATAAGTCTTAATCTACTGCAAGCCAGTAGACTCAGAATGAGCAAAACCGAATATATTTCGTGCCCGTCTTGTGGAAGAACTTTATTTGATTTATCAGCCACTACAGCAAAAATAAGGCTGCGGACGTCTCATCTTAAGCACCTTAAAATTGGTATTATGGGTTGTATCGTAAATGGTCCCGGCGAGATGGCTGATGCGGATTACGGTTATGTTGGAACAGGTGTAGGAAAAATCACCTTGTATAAAAATAAGAATATTGTAAAGCGAAACATTCCCGAAAATGAAGCTGTAGATGAATTGATTGACGTTATTAAATCCAATGGAGATTGGATTGACCCTTAAATAAATATTGTAATTATGGAGAAAAGAGTTATAGAGCCTTTTGATACAACAACAATGAGGCTAGTGAAGAGCGAGGATTTAAACCATCATGGAACATTATTTGCCGGTAGAACGGCTGAATGGTTTGTGGAGTCGGGCTTTATTGCCGCGACATCCATTCTTGATCCTAAAAATGTAGTATGTTTAAAAATACATGGAATGTATTTTTCGAAACCTGTTCATCCGGGTCAGATTATCTGCCTTACATCAAAAGTAGTATATGCAGGCAGAACCAGTATGATTGCAAACATTAAAGTGACGGTGAAGGAACAGGAAAAACCGATCGTCAATGGCTTTATCACTTTCGTTCATGTCGACGAAAATACCAAACCTTCGGCACATATGGTTGAGATACTACCTGCAACCGAAGAGGATAAAATACTTTACGAAACGGCTCGCGGTTTGAGACACAAATAGGCGAGACCGGGTTTGAAAACACGAACGGATGATCTAGTCAAAAGGTCAGCCGTTCGTGTTTTTTCTGTTTTTATTTGATATAACTTTCTCCTTTTTTGATTTTTACTTCATTTACAAAATCTTTGATCCGTTGCTCTTCTTCCTTTTTACAAATAAGTAAAACCCCTTCTGATTCTACAACAATATAGTCATCAAGGCCTTGTATTACGGCTAATTTATCAGGAGAAATGTTTACCAGGCAATTGCTGGTATTGAATACAAAGATATTTTCTCCCTGCAAGGTGTTTTGCCACTCGTCCTTATCCAAATGAGAATACAGAGAGCCCCATGTTCCGAGGTCGCTCCAACCAAAGTCGGCGCATATAACAGAAACGTTATCAGCTTTTTCCATAACAGCATAGTCAATAGAAATGCTTTTACATTTTGGATATAGACTTCCTATAAAATCTTTTTCTTTGTGTGTATTAAGCAGTTCAATGGATTCCTGAAACTGGGTATTCATATCGGGCATGTAAAGATCAAAAGCATGGAGAATGGAATTAAGTGACCAGATGAAAATACCTGAATTCCAGAAAAATTCGCCACTTTCAAAGAATACCTTTGCCATTTCATGATTAGGCTTTTCAGTAAAAGTTTTCACCTTTCTAATAGCCGGATCGCCTCCTTTTTTATCACCATTCACCTGAATGTAACCATAACCTGTTTCGGGTCTGCTAGGTTTAATTCCTATGGTTAAAAGAGCATTGGTGTTTTGAGTAAATTCTAATCCTTTGGTAACGACATCGAGAAACTCATTTTCGCGCATAATCAGGTGGTCCGATGGTGCAACCACAATGTTGGCGTTGGGATTTTGTTTTAGTATTTTAAAGTTTGCATAGGCAATGCAAACCGCAGTATTTTTACGCATAGGTTCCAACAACACCTGATTATCATGAATTCCAGGCAGTTGTTCGAGTATTAAGTCCTTATAATCTTCGTGAGAAACAATGAGGATATTTTCCTCAGGGATAATTTTGCTAAATCGTTCAAAGGTTTGTTGAAGTAAGGATTTTCCAGTACCGAGTATGTCAAGAAACTGTTTTGGACGGGAGGTTCTGCTTAAAGGCCAAAATCGGCTACCAACTCCTCCGGCCATGATAACACAATAATTGTTTTTGTTCATGAATATTAGGGTTAATTTAAATCAATTAAATTTAAAAAATTCAAAAAAGGGTTGTAAATAGGTTGATATTTTTATTATTTGATTGCGAAGATCGGTATTGAAAAATTACTTGCCAAATGTTTTACATTAATTAAGAGAAAGAATTGACCAGAAAATTTTACCTTTGCGTTTAAAACCCCCATTTTATTATGATTAGAAAGGGATTATTTTTCCACATAGGCAGATATTTTATCTTGATGAAAAAAGTATTTGCTAAACCCGAAAAGCATAAAATCTATTATCAGCAATTTTTGAAGGAGATTGACAATCTTGGTGTTAATTCATTAGGAATTGTAGCCATTATTTCAGCATTTATGGGAGCTGTTATTACTATACAGACGGCTTATAATGTTCAAAATCCTCTGTTACCATCATATCTTATTGGTGTGGCTGCCCGCGATTCAATTCTTCTTGAGTTTTCATCTACCATGGTTGCTCTTATATTGGCCGGAAAGGTAGGCTCAAGTATAGCGTCAGAGCTGGGTACCATGCGTGTTAGTGAGCAAATAGATGCTCTTGAAATTATGGGTGTAAACTCTGCAAGTTACCTTATATTGCCTAAAATACTCGCGGCTATGGTTTTTAACCCATTTCTAACGTTAGTAAGCATGGTGGTTGGTATTTCAGGAGGATGGGCAATTGGAACTTTAACTGAAGTGATTACTACACAGGAATTTATTCTTGGTATTCGTTATGCTTTTATTCCTTATTATATTACCTACGGTTTGATAAAAACAGTTGTATTTGCATTTATTATGACTTCGATTGCATCATATTACGGTTATTATGTAGAAGGAGGGTCTCTGGAAGTTGGACGTTCAAGCACACGTGCGGTGGTTTATAGCAGTGTGGTAATTCTCATGTTTAACCTAATTCTTACCAAATTACTGTTGTCATGATCGAAGTTAAAAACGTAACCAAATCTTTTGCCGGACGGGTAGTATTAGATGATATTTCAATCAATTTTGAACAAGGTAAGACTAACTTAATTATTGGGCATAGTGGTTCCGGGAAAACGGTACTTTTAAAATGCATTGTTGGACTTCTTGAAATTGACAAAGGTGAAATTCTTTTTAATAGCACCGATTTTACACGGATGAATTTTAAAGACAAAAAGGAAGTTCGAAAACAAATAGGAATGCTTTTTCAGGGAGGAGCGTTATTTGACTCCAGCACAGTCGAAGAGAACGTTCGCTTTCCATTGGATATGTTTACCGATATGTTGCCACATGAAAAGCGGCAAAGAGTGAATTTTTGCCTGAAATGTGTAAAGCTCGAAAAAGTAAGTAAATTGTTTCCTTCTGAAATTAGTGGAGGTATGAAAAAACGTGTAGCTATAGCCCGTGCAATTGCTCTTAACCCGAAATACCTTTTATGCGACGAACCAAATAGTGGACTTGATCCAATGACTTCGCTGGTTATTGATAGCTTAATTAAAGAAATTACCGAGGAATTTAATATCACTACTATTGTCAATACTCACGATATGAACTCGGTAATGGAAATTGGCGATAAGGTAATTTTTATTTATAAAGGACAGAAAATGTGGGAGGGTACGAAAGATGGCATCTTTACAGCCGACAACCAACATTTAAACGATTTTATTTTTGCTTCACCCATGAGCAAAAAAATACGTTCACTGGCAAAAGGTGGTGGAATTTAGTTAAACCCGATAATTTTTTTGTCAAATACATAAAACGCTGATGAATAAAAATTTGTATTACAATTTCTAATTTCACCAGCGTTATTTTAATTATGAATATTCTTTTTATTTCCCATCAACGATAACAGGAGTATTTTTGTTTCCACCCATTATAATGAGCTTAGCGTTAGGAGAAGTGGCAATGGCCTTGATCATCTCGTATTGCAATTGTTTATCGCTTAATCCGGTGCTTAGAATTTTCTGGTAATCAGCAATACCTTGGGCTTCAACTCTTTTACGTTCAGCCTCTTGTTTTTCTTTTTGCAGTACAAATGTCATCTTCTGAGCCTCCTGTTCAGCGTTGATTTTCCCTTCGATGGTCGTTTTAACAGATGCCGGAAGGGTTATGTTACGAACTAATAATTGTTCCAATACTAATCCCCTTGTTTTGAAATCGATTTCGATGGTTTTGAAAATTCGCGATTGAAACTCGTCTCGTTTTGTTGAATAAAGCGCTACTGCATCATAATATACAGCGTTGTCACGGATTTTAGTGCGGCAAATAGGCCTTACAATGGTATTCCGATAATCAGTGCCAATCTCTTTTAGAATACGTGGAGCCTCGTTAGGCAAAACCTTATAAAGTACAGTTAAATCGATAATTACCTCTAATCCGTCAGCAGATAAAACACGGATAGCGTCATCGCCCGCTTTATCACCTTCGTTGTGGACACCAGACATGGTGTAATTCTGGGTTCTGATATCGAAGCTAACAACTTCAACAAGAGGATTTACGAGGTTTAGCCCACTCTCAAGTGTTTGGTTGTTTACTTTACCAAAAAGCTTTTGTACACCCACCTCACCGGGTTCAATTTGCTTTATGGATGAAAAGGCAATACCGGCAATAATAATTGCTACACCAACTATTTTAAATAGTCCGCTGAATTTTTGAATTGGTGAGTTGTTTGTACCAATTACTACACCAACAATGATTGCAATGATTCCAAGAATAGTTAAAGCTATCATACATTATCAAATTAAAGGTTTAGAAAACAGTTTATTGAAATGTTACTAATGTACTATTTTTCAAAGTAGTT
>JANXXY010000320.1 GCA_025350365.1 Bacteroidales bacterium
ATTTGTCATAAAAAACTTTATGAGTTTCAATATCGGAAAGTTTTACATTATATCGGTACTTGTTCTTCTGATGCTTATCCTCATCGAACGCGAAGTCTAATATGGCTATTGTATAAACCGCTTTTAACTCAAAATTCCAATCACTGCCCCGTTGGGCTTGTTCTCGTATTGGAAAAGTCGAATAATAAACAGTTCTATCTTTAAAAAACTTTTGCTTGGTTTTTTGTAGCTCTACGATAAATTTCTCTCCTTTTTCATTTTCGCAATACAAATCAAAAATTGCTTTTCTATCATCTTCGCTAGTGCCAAGTCTGTCACTTTTTAAATATGTCAACGTTTTAATTCGACCTTGTTCAGCTACCAAAAGCTCGTTCAAAAAGTCAAGTAACAATTCCTTACTTGGCTCCTCTCCAAAAAGTCTTTTAAAGCCATAATCCGTAAACGGATTGATATATTTTTCTTTAAAATCGTCTGACATTCTGTATCTTATTTATGCAAAGATACTCATTTTTAACAAAAAAAAATTTAACATTGAATGCATTTTTGAAGGAAAGCATTTTAATGTGCAATATTGAGTATTTTCAATTGGCATTGTCTGGCTAATCAAGCATTTTTGGCCAATAATACTAATGGTTTTACATTTTAAAATACGATATACTTTCCTTTAACCATTCTGCCTGGCTGGCTAGTTCTTCTGAACTGGTTGCTAGTTCCTCTGATGCAGCTGCATTTTGTTGTATTACCTGATTAAAATCATTAATGGCATTACCAACTTGTTCAACACCTGCATTTTGTTGATTACTGGCAGATTCTATTTCCTGAACTAAATTTGCAGTTTTTTCTATTTCAGGAATTAACTCATTTATTAATTTATCTGATTCTTCAGTAATTAATACACTATTAAGGGATATCGTTGTAATTTCGTTAGCCGCAAGTTTGCTTTTTTCAGCAAGTTTACGAACCTCAGCAGCAACAACAGCAAAACCCCTACCATGTTCCCCGGCTCTAGCAGCTTCAACCGCAGCATTTAAGGCCAATAAATTTGTTTGAAATGCAATGTCATTTATGATGCTAATTTTCCCGGCAATATCTTTTATAGAAACGATACTTTTTTTCCCTGATACACCCATCAAATCCATATTTTGCTTGGCTCTTAAAGAAATATTTTTTGTTTGAAATGCATTATCACTATTTTGTTGAATGTTTGCTGCTATTTGTTCCATTGAGGAGGACACTTCTTCTGCAGTAGCAGCCTGTTCATTTGCTCCCTGAGATAATTGTTGTGCTCCTGAACTTATTTGCTGACTGGCAGAGGCAATTTCTACAATACTGTGCTTAATGTTCAATATTATTTCTCTTAGTTTTTCTACCATTTGTGTTAATGATATGGCCAATTCACCAATTTCATCCTTTTGGTTTATATCAATATCGGCAGTTAAATCCCCATCAGATATTCGTTTTGCAAACTCAACTCCCTTTTTTAACGAAATAGATATAGAATTGGTAATATACGTATTGATAAGTATTATAACACCTATACTTAATAATAGGGCAATTAAAATAGCATTTCGTAAATGCTTTATTGCACCCATCATTTCATCAACATATACTGAAACAACAACATAAGATTCTATTTCAGGTATGTATTTAAAATATTGAATTTTTTTAATGCCTTTCCAACTGTAAAATGTTTTTCCGCTTTCCGATTTAGACGATATTATTTGTTGAAAAAATTCATCATTTTTAAATAATTGTCCTTCATTTTTTGGGTGGATTATAAATTTCCCTTCTTTATTGACAATAAAAGGATATCCCGATTTAAAATATTTCTTACTATTAAAAACTGTTTTTAAGCTCTTTAAATCTTTTTCCGGTACCCCAACGAATATCATTCCAATTAAATTACCTGAAATTTTAAAAGGTTTATATGCAGTTAAATACCAATCGTTTACAACAAAAGCTCGACCAGTAAACCCTTCTCCCTTCTCAATCGCTTTTACCACCGGCGAGGAATCGGGGATATAGGTGCCAACCGCCCGGTCGCCATTTGCCTTAATAACGGTGGTTGCTATACGCAAAAAACCCCCATCAATCTTTTGAAATATAGTGGCTTTAGCATGTGTTAATTCAGTTATTTTATCAACAATTTCTGTAGAGTTGTATAAGGGTTTATTGTCTATTAGAATGGAAGGAAGCAAGAGATTCTTTGTATCCTGTGTAATTTGATTCTTTGCTTCTACAGTGATACTTTTATCATTTTTTATTGAAATTTCACCTTTGTTATTGAAAATTTCTAATGCAATCTTAATAGATATTTCTATTTGTGTTTGCCTTTCATTGATTTGTAATTGAATTAATTTTTTCAAGTCGCCTACCTGTTCGTACATACGCGCATCCGTATCTTCAATAATTTTATTACTTTGGCTATTATATATATATGCTCCTAATAAAGTTAATATTATTACAATAGAAAACCCCAGAAAAAGGTTAAGCCTAACTCCAATCTTGATATCATTTATTTTTTTCATAAATCATTGCTTTATTAAAGATAACAATTATTTATGAAAGTGGCGTAATTATTAAAATAACTACTGTAAAAGTAAGATCAGTTAAATACCCGGGAGAGAATTAAGCAGATTCTAATGATTTAGATTAAATTTTTTAATTGGATTTGGATTTGCGTTTGCGTTTTCAATCTTTTTAAAAGAAAGTATTGCTTCAGATTTGCACGTTAAATTAAAAAAGGCAATCTCGTGAGAAATTGCCTTAAATACTAACTAACTACTAACAAAACTAAACTACCCTATTCAAAAACTGTTACTTAAAACAAAGGTAAGCCACCATTGAGAGTATGTGTTATATAATTATAGAAATAAGTTGCAATATTCACACATTTCAATGATGCGAATAAGGAGTTAAGGATTCCCATTTTCCTCCAATATTTCCATTTACCTTTGGTTAAAAAAGTCAGGTGAAAATATTAGTTGTAGAAGATGAAAAGAACCTTCGGGAAACCATTGTTTCGTTTCTGGAAGAAGAAGGTTTTTTTTGTGACCATGCAGAGAACATTCGTTTTGGTTCTCAAAAGTTGGATTTGTACCATTACGATTGCTTGCTTGTTGATATTGGTTTACCAGATGGTAATGGGCTTACCCTAATAAAAGAGTTGAAAAAGCTTCATACGGATACCGGCATCATCATTATCTCGGCAAAGAACTCTCTGGATGATAAAATATCCGGCTTAGACCTCGGAGCTGATGACTATATTACCAAGCCTTTTCACCTTACAGAACTGAGCTCACGGATTAAGGCCTTGTTAAGACGAAGAAAATTTGAAGGTAAAAAGGAAGTTACTTTTGACAACATTCAAATTATCCCCGAAAACAGGCAGGTCCAGATTGATGGAGAACAGTTGCCTCTCACAAAAAAGGAATTTGATTTATTGATATATTTTGTAGCTAATCCCCTGCGTGTGCTTACAAAAGAGGCTATTGCAGAACATTTATGGGGAGATTTTGCAGATTCAGCCGATTCACTCGATTTTGTTTATTCGCATATTAAAAACCTGCGACGTAAATTAGTTGAGAAAACCGGGAAAGATTATTTTCGTAACGTTTACGGCACAGGTTACAAATTTACAGGAGAACCTTTATGAAACTTCAACACAAAATCAACATCAGGTTCCTGGCCATCACCATCCTTGTTTTCTCAATTGCCGGATTTCTGTTTTACAGTATACTTGGCAGGGTTGTTCATCAGAATATCGATGAAATGCTACAATCACGAAAAGAAATTTTAATAAGATACCTAACAAACCATCAACTACAAGATTCTGTCTATCAATCTCCCGATAATGCATTTGTAATACAACAATATCAGGGACAGAATTTATTTCAATATAACGATACCCTTATTTACACGAAAACCGACAAAGAGATTATCCCTTTTCGTAAGCTAAGTTTTTCCATAACAATCAACGGAAAAACATATAAAATTGTTTTGGTTCAATCTCTACTGGAATCGGATGACCTTATTGAAGTTGTCTTTTATTTTATGCTGGCGCTTTTCGTTATCTTATTTGTAGTGCTTTTTGCTTTAAACTATAGTCTTTCGTTTTCTATTTGGAAACCGTTTTATAACATGCTGAATACACTAAAAGCATTTAAAATTGGTAAAACTCAAGAAACTCATTTCCCAAAAACCGGAACTTTTGAATTTGATATTCTAAATGAAACACTTAATGGGTTAACACAAAAATTACACACTGATTTTATTAATCTTAAAGAATTTACGGAAAATGCTTCTCACGAGATTCAAACACCACTGGCAATCATCAAATCGAAGTTGGAAATGTCACTTCACGACCCATTATTGCCCGAAAAGCACAGAAATTATATTCATAGTGCTTATGAATCGGCTATTCGTCTCTCTAAACTTAATGAAGCATTGCTATTACTCTCAAAAATTGAAAACCGGCAATTTGTCGAGGAAACCAATATTGATCTTACCTTGCTTGTCAAAGAGAAGTTAAATCAAATAGAAGAACTTGTTGAGCTCAAAAATATCAAAGTATCTCTTGATGTGAATACTTCTTTTGAGATTAAAATGAATCCGTATCTTGCTGAAATTCTTATTAATAATCTGCTTGGAAATGCGTTAAAGCACAATATCAGAAATGGAGAAATACGGATATCAGCAGAACGACACTTGCTCACCTTTTCAAACACCGGAAAGCCATTGACCATAGAACCCGAAAAGCTCTTTAAACGCTTTGTAAAGCAAAGTGCAAGTGCAGAATCCACTGGACTAGGCTTGGCAATTGCTTTTGAAATAAGCTCTATCTACCACCTTAGCCTGCAATACAAATATCAAAACGGGTATCATACCCTCTCATTATTCGAAAATTTATAATATTACACCTAATTATATTCCCTTTTTCTACAAAGTTGCAGTTTAAATTTGCAGGAAATTTATTAAAACAGAATACACTATGTCATTTTTGAAAAATTCTATTGTTGTTTGCATTTTTGTCCTAACGTGTACCTTAAACCTGTTTGCTCAAAAAAATGGTGTGGGAAGCATCTCTGGTTCAATTATCGAAACTGCCACCGAAAAACCACTTGAATTTGCTAATGTCATCATTAAAAATCAGCAGGACACAACATTAGTGCAAGGAATTGTAACCGGGAGAAATGGAGAATTTGCTTTTGAAAACTTACCTTATGGTGAATATAAAATAAGTTATAGTTTTATTGGGTTCGAAAAGATGCAGACCTCAATTCAAAAGTTAGATTCCAAAAAGAACAAAATTGTTCTCGGTCAATTATATCTCTCCGAGACAAGTAAAAAACTAGGCGAAGTTGAAGTAACCGCACGTAAATCGACTTTTGTGAATTCCATCGACCGTAAGACATTTAATGTTGGGGAAGACCTGATGAGCAAAACAGGCTCAGTGAGTGAACTTCTGCAAAATGTACCTTCTGTTCAGGTTGATATTGACGGTAACGTAAGTTTAAGAGGATCAGACAATGTAATGATCCTTATCAACGGAAAACCTTCGGCCTTGATGGGTGCCAATAGAGCTGCAGTGCTGCAACAAATGCCTGCCAACTCTATCGACAAAATCGAAATTATTACAAACCCTTCCGCAAAGTACAAACCTGATGGCACTTCAGGAATTATCAATATAGTGCTTAAAAAGAATAAAAGTCTGGGACTAAACGGATCAGTTTCGGCAAATGCGGGAAATGATGAGCGTTACAATGGTAACGTCATGATAAATTATAACCCGGGCAAATTAAATATTTACGGAAGCTACAGTATCCGGCAAGACGACCGATTAAGATATACCACCGATTTTCGTAGGCGCACCAAACTCAATACCGATAGTGTTACCTATTCAAACCTTAATTCCAGCGACCATGCCCGGCCTATTTCGAATATCCTGCACACAGGTGCCGATTACAAATTCAACGACCATAACAGAATTGGGATTTCCGGCAATTATAACTATCGCAGTTTTACACGTAACTCAACCGATTTAAATACTAACCAAAATTCAGACCTGACAATTAGCAAGGATTACGACCGTTTACGCTACGACCCTGAATTTGAAAAAGATTTAGAAATGACGGCAAACATTCAGCATACATTTGCCAAAGAAGGCCACGAACTCACTCTTGATTATACCGCATCTCAATCCCGCGAAGTCGAAGACAACCATTACAATAATATTTATCATATCCCGGAAACTATCTCTACTTACGATAATACGCTGATCAAACAAGGCGGTGACGAATCGCAACTTTCTTTAGAATACGTAAACCCAATATCAGTAGATAAAAAATTTGAAGCCGGCTATATTCTTGAAACCCGAAAGAACGATATGGATTTTTTTGGCGAATCACTTAATTCTCAATCTGGCATTTGGGAGAAAGATGCAGAAAAGTCCAATCGTTTTATTTATAAGGAAAACATACATGTGCTTTACGCCACTTATGAACAGGACATGGGCAAACTTGGTTTTCTTGGGGGTTTAAGAACGGAACAGGCAGTTGTAAATTCCAACCAGGTTACAAATGATTCTGTTATTAAAAACCAATATTTTCGGCTTTACCCATCTTTGCATCTTTCATACAAAATAACTGATATACACCAATTACAGCTAAATTACAGCCACAGGATACGTCGGCCTGAAGGAGATGAAATGAATCCCTTCCCTGAATATCAGGACCCTTATAATCTTCGTGTTGGAAATCCCCGCCTTAAACCTGCTGATATTCATTCTGTAGAATTTGGGTATCAGTTTAAAAAGAAAAGCACCACTTTTCTTACAACCATCTATTATCGTTATACATATAACAGCATGACTGATATTACAAGGTACATCAATGATTCCGTAAAACTTACTACCAGAGAAAACCTTTCGAAAAGCACGTCGGCTGGTATAGAACTGGTTTTATCTACCAGTATTGGAAATATAGCAAATGTCAACTTAAGCACCAATACATATTACAATACCATCGATGCATCCAGCCTTGGTTATGGCAACAACAAATCAACCGTTGCCTGGAGTGCTAATCTTAGTACCGGAATAAACATCACCAAAAGTACGGTTTTACAACTTACTTCCGCTTATCTTGCCGAGAGACTTACGCCTCAGGGGAAACAGCTACCAACATTCGTATTTAATACCGGGTTTAAGCAGGAATTCCTGAAAAAGAAGGCAGCCTTTATTATTACAGTTTCAGATGTATTTAATTCAATGAGAAACAGAACTATCATAGACACACCTGAGTTGTACGAAAAAATAACAAGAAAACGCAGTGCCCGTCTCATCTATGCCGGGTTGACCTATACTTTTGGAAATCAGAAAAAAACTGACAAAAACAATTCATTGAAATATGACAATCAGCTATAATTCCCAAATTTCTACTAATTTGATAACTAACTTTGATAGTATAAACTTTAAACAATAGCAGATATGAAAAAATTAGTAATGATTTCCCTCTGTGCGGCCTTTGTTTTGAATAGCTTTGCACAGGTACAAAAAAAGGAAGAAGTTTCCTCAGCAGCTAAAACAGCATTTGCTGCTAAATTTCCAAAAGCTCAAAAGGTAAAATGGAGCGTTGAAAAACCCGGTGAATACGAAGCGGAATTCACACTGAATGGAGTCGAAACTTCAACGTTGTTTAATGCTTCCGGTAAATTTGTAGAAAGTGAGATAAGGATAAAGGAGAGTGAACTTCCACAAGCTGTTAAAACCACAATTACCAAAGATTTTGCAGGGTATAAACTCGATGAAATTGAAAAAACCTCCGATGCAAAGGGCACCGTCACTTACGAAATGGAAGCAAAGAAAAATAAAGCCGAGTACGAACTTGTATTTGATGGCAATGGTAAACTTTTGAAAAAGGAAGAATCAAAGGAGGAAAAAGAAGAAAAAAAATAAACTTTATAAAATTCAACAAAAATGCCAAAATTATAATCCCGGCTCACCAATTAAATGGCGACCGGGATTATTTTTAAAAATTTTTTAAAAATCGTTGTCGGAGAAAAGCCTTGCGGTGCTCCTGTTTTATTTGTTTTTAGAATAAAGTACTGAATACAAATAATATAAGTTAATTAATATATTTTATTACATTTGCGAAAAATATTAGAATAAGAAATGGCTGTTTAAGGACAATATGTTTTCTTAAAAATTCATAAACTACTTATTATAAATACCTTATGGGTGTGTACTAAACACGTTTTTTAACTACTTTAACCCACAGAAATTTAAAATATGCTACTTAACACCAGTCTTGATGTCGTTCTTCCATGCAATAACCCGGGATTGGATTGGGAAAAAAAAGCACTTTTTCATTATCAACAACTTAGAACCAATATCAACAAGAATGTAGAAATTAATGTTTTTATTGTAGATGATGGTTCATGCAATGGAATTGATTCAACCCAAATTGATTTTTTAAAGAATAATATACCTTGTTTTAAATTTATTACCTATAATAAAAACCTTGGTAAAGGATATGCACTTCGCACTGCGGTAAAGCAAACTACATCGCAAATAATTATCTATACTGACATTGATTTCCCTTATAGAATGGAAAATATAACAGAAATATACAAGTTATTGTCTGAGGACAAAGTTGACATTGCTGTTGGTGTTCGTAATGGAAATTATTATAAAAAGCTTCCTTTGACGCGAGTAATTATATCGCTTGCTTTGAAAATTATAAACTTCATTGTTTTTCCTCGATTGGTAGTTAAGGATACACAATCGGGATTAAAAGGTTTTAACACTAAAGGAAAAGAAGTATTTCTAAAAACTAAGATCAACTCTTTTCTATTTGATTTAGAATTCTTAGTTTTAGCCTCCCGAAAAAAGGATTTAAATATATCATGGATAACGGTTGAAGCGCGAGAAGATATTACATTTTCAACGATAAAGTGGAAGACGATTAAAACAGAACTAATAAATTTTGCATACATTTTTCGGAATGTCAGATAACGATTTTGGATACCATTTTATATGTTATTATCAGCTTACTTTTTCAACATAAAGTAATGAATAAAATTCTGCTTACTTTTGATGTCGAAGAGTTTGATATTGTGCTTGAGTATGGGAACAAACTTGCTTTACCAGAGCAAATCGAAGTTTCGAAAAAAGGTTTATTGCTAATTCAAAATCTTTTGGAAAACCTGTCAATTAGAGCTACTATTTTTACGACTGGCACTTTTGCTATTCATAATAAAACCCTTATTCGCAAATTATCACTAAACCATGAAATTGCTTCTCATAGTATGTTTCATGGAAGTTTTGACCCCAAAAAAGACTTAGTTGATTCTAAAAATATTTTGGAAGATATTACAGGGAAGCAAATTTTTGGTTTCAGAATGCCTCGTATGGGATTTGTTAAGGAAAGTGATTTGCTAGAATCCGGTTATGTTTATAATTCATCCTCAAACCCCACCTATATCCCCGGAAGGTATAATAACCTTCGTGATTCTGTGATGCCAACTTTTAAAAACGGTATTTGGAATATTCCTGTTTCTGTAAGCCCAACCTTAAGGATTCCATTGTTCTGGTTATCATTCAAAAACTTTCCGACTTGTTTATACAGGCATTTATCAATAAATGCATTGAATGAAAATGGTTTCTTGAATATCTATTTTCATCCATGGGAATTTACGGACTTATCTGTTTTTAAA
>JANXXY010000337.1 GCA_025350365.1 Bacteroidales bacterium
AATTTAACGAAGCTATCCGGTTACAAAGTCCGTTTCGTAGCGAGTTTCGTATTCAGCATTTAAAGTTAGGTATTAAATATATCAGAATTTTTGCTGCTGTGATTTTAGATAAGGAAAAAAATCCCGTAAGATTAATCGGGGTTAATTGGGATATTACCGAACGGAAGAATCTGGAACAGAAATTATATGAATCCAATGAAATAGTTGAAACCAAGTTTAAACTTAAATCAGCGTATCTTGCTAATATTAGTCACGAAATACGAACTCCTATTCATGGCATCATCGGATTTACACAAATATTAAAAAGTAATAAAGTGACTCACGATGAGTTGATTCAATATCTTGATATCATTGAGAATAGCGGTAATAAATTGATGTTGACGATGACAAATATTATTGATTTTCAGCTTTTGGAAGCCGGACAGTTAAAATTGATCCACACAGATTCTTCAATTTCTGAAATTTTTGCTGATGTTTACCAAACCCTGCAACAAAATTCCGTTAAAACAAAAACCAACTGTTGTATTGTATTAGATTCAAATAATGAAGATTCTCATTTATCAATAGACAAGCAGCGCGTTGCACAAATTTTAATTACGATTATAGAACATCTTAAAGAAATAAATAAAAATTGTGAGTTGCACCTTGGTTGGGAAGTAGAACAAATTGAACTAATTTGTTACGTAAAAGTTGTTACTGAAAATACTGAAAATATTCAGAATGGTTTATTTGAAATAACTAATTCAAATGTAAATACAAATACAAATAATTTGGAGGGTTTGAGTTTGGCACTTATTAATAGTTTAGCTGAATACATGGGCGGAAAAATTTCGGTCGTCACTAACCAAGGTGTTTTTTGTATCAACCTAAATTTACCATTTGAAAATGTTAAAATGTTTAATCATCAAAATTCGGAACAAAACCAATTACTTGCCTGAACCAAGCAGTTCTTCGGGCGCAAGGTATTTATCTATTGTTGATAATAGCAGTCTATGGTTAATTGGTTTAGTAAGATAATCATTGCAACCGGCTTTTAAACACTTATTTTTATCCTCTGACATTGCGTATGCGGTTTGCGCGATAATTGGAACGTTTGGGTCAATTTCCCTGATTTTTTTTGCTGCAGTTAAACCATCCATTTCCGGCATTTTTATATCCATTAATATCAAATTAATGTCTTTGTTTTGTTTAAATTGATTAATTACTTCTATACCACTTTTAGCCCAAAGTATCTTGGCTTTAGTGTCTTCCAAAATAGCTTCAATAAATAAAAAATTAGTTTCTTCGTCCTCAGCTATTAATATTTTTTTGCGCTCCCAATTGTAATTATCCATCTTTATTACTAATTAGTAAACAGGTGCTATTAAATGATAAAATTTTTATGAAAGCAAATTAATACATCAACAAAATGTAAATTTCATCAGCTAAATTATCCTGAAAAATTGGACTTCATTGTTTTAAGCAATATTAGTTAAAGATACAAGAATTATTGAAAATGTTCAAATATCTTTAAAAAAAGGTTGCCTAATGTCCAATAGCAGAAACTTTAATGCAGATTGCAATTCTTACCTGGTCATTCAAAGCGAATCATGCTTTCGGCAATTAACTGACTATAAGATTTAAAGCTTTTTGCGAAAAACGCTATAAAAATTTTGGTTTAGTAAATATGAAAAATTACCTTTGCGGCATTAATCAAAACCATCAACCTTTAATGGACGACGGACCTGCGTATATAATATTTTTAACTCTGTTATAGAGGGTTAGCTTGTTCTTTCGATAATGCTTCCTTCTATACCAAAATAGCAAGGAGGTGCCAATGACTTATTTCACAACTTTCTATCTGAGCCGAATATTGGGCTTACGGGTTTACGATGCGAACAAAAACGTTGTTGGTATAATAAAGGACTTGTTAGTTGATACTGATTTAGTTGCACCTGGAAATCCTTCTGGCAGACCTCGTGTTAGCGCTATCAAGTTAAAAATTCATAAGGCTGAGAAGTGTTTTTCTTTCAACGGTTTCAGGGTCGAGAAAACCAATAAGCGTTTAAAAGTATTCTGTAATAACCTCATTGAAATATCGGAAGAAGATTCACACAATGGTCTTTTTCTTGCTGATGTTATTTTAGATAAGCAAATTGTTGACTTGAATGGCCGTAAGCTGGTTCGGGTAAATGATGTTCGTTTGGTGGCTTTGTCAAATGAAACTTATGCTATTGCTGTTGATGTTGGAATAGAGGGGTTATTAAGAAGAATTGGAATTTCGCGTCCGTTGAAAGTAATGTTTTCATGGATAAACGTAAGTATTCCGGCAAAATTTATCTTATGGGATGATGTTGAGGCTATCAATTTTTCAAATTTAAATATTAAATTATCAAAGACTTATTCTAAACTCCATACCTTACATCCATCCGATCTGGCTGATATTATCGAAGAGCTTGGCAAAACAGCAAGTTATACTGTTTTCTCGTCGCTTGATGAAGAAAAGGCAGCCGATGTATTGGAAGAACTCGAAACGGATACTCAGATTCATATTTTCGAGAGTCTGCCAGTGGAAAAGATGGCCGATGTGCTTGAAAAGATGTCGGCTGATGAGGTGGCCGATATTCTCGATGTTCTTGAGGATGAAAAGGCTGAACTTTTGTTAAACGAAATGGAAGCAGAATCTTCTCAGGAGGTTCGCGATATTCTGGAGTACGAGGATAATTCTGTTGGCAGCTTGATGAATACCGAAGTTTTATGGTTTAACGAGAATAGAACGGTTGAGGAGGTGATAAACGAATTTCGTCATAAACAGCCGGAAGCAGATATGCTTTACAATATGTTCGTTACTGACGATAATGAGGAGTTGGTTGCTACATTCTCACTCCGCGATTTGGTGGTATCTCATCCCGAAGTTGCTCTTCATCAGATAATGAAAACCGATCCGATTTATCTTTATGATGATCAGGAAATTGATGAAATAGCAGAACTTATTTCCAGATATAATCTTCTGGCAATTCCAGTTGTTGACAGAAATCATCAACTGCAAGGTATGGTTATTATCGACGACGTTATTGAAGATTTAATAAATAAACGCAGAACCAATAGATAGGAGAGAGACACGATGTTTAAAGGAAGAAAAAAACTCTTTACCCAGATTGGAATATTTATGGCAATTCTTGGTCCTGGAATTATCACCGGAAGTGTTGACAATGATGCAGGTGGCATAACTACTTATGCAGTGGCCGGGGCCGATTATGGGTATACACTTTTATGGACATTAATCCCGGCATTTATTGTATTGCTGGTTATTCAGGAAATGAACGCCAGAATGGGCGTTGTCACGGGAAAAGGGTTGGCCGATCTCATCCGCGAAAACGCGGGTGTTAAAATTACCTTCTTTATTTTTATTGGCCTGTTAATAGCAGATATTGGCAATACAACTACCGAATTTGCCGGCGTTGCCGGTAGCATGGAAGTTTTTGGTGTAAGCAAATATATTTCCGTACCCATCGTTGCTGCTTTGGTTTGGATACTTGTCGTAAAAGGTACTTATAAAATTGCAGAGCGGATATTTCTGCTTTTTAGTGTATCGCTGCTTACCTATGTTATATCAGCAATAATGGGGAAACCTCATTGGGGAGAAATTGGAACAGCCATCATCAATCCTCACATGGAATTTAATACCAAAAGCCTGGCAATGGTCATTGGGATTATAGGTACTACTATCGCCCCATGGATGCAGTTTTATATGCAATCGTCTGTTATAGAGAAAGGTTTAAAAATGAAAAATTTTAAATATACTCTTATCGATATCGTTATAGGATGTGTTGCTACTGTGGTAGTGGCATTTTTTATAATGGTGGCTTGCGCTTCCACATTGCACGAAAATGGAATTAAAATTGAGGAAGCCAAAGATGCAGCTTTGGCACTTAAGCCGTTGGCAGGCAACTTTGCTTCGCAGGTATTTGCTTTTGGCTTATTTGTGGCTTCTGTTTTTTCGGCTACTATCCTACCTCTGGCAACGGCATTTTACGTATGCGAAGCCTTTGGTTTTGAAGCAGGTATTGATAAAAAATGGGATGATGCCCCTGAATTTTATATACTTTATACAGGTATTCTGGTTATTTCCGCAGGAATTATTTTATTGCCGAATGCTCCTTTAATTGCAATATCACTTTGGTCGCAGGTAATTAATGGTATGCTGTTGCCGGTGGTGCTCATTTGTATGATTTTGTTAGTGAATAACAAAAAAATCATGGGTCAATATGTCAATAAGCCAATCAATAATATGATAGGTTGGACTTCAGTGGTAGTTCTGATAGCATTGTCACTTATGCTTATAGTTCTGCAATTATTTACCTGATAGAGTCTTTTGGATTATTCGATGAAGAAGATATTTGGTTATTTAAAAATCCAATGTCATAACTCCTGACCTCTCGTAAATTAAAATTGGTTAGATTAAATAAGGTAATAAGTTTTAGAAGCGGATTATGTATTCTTCGACTAAGGTTAAAAACTTGAAAATTAGGTTTTTAAAACCTTAGCAGAAAGTAATAACACTTCTAAATAAACCTTATCACCTTATCATTAAAGGACTATTTAATTTACGATACTATTATTTTAAATCTCTGATAAAAAAAGTAGATTTACGTACGAAACGATTATTCGGTTAAACTAAATGAAGCTTCTTTGCAATCGTCTGAATTGGTACCGACGAATACTTTAAAATCCCCAGATTCGGCCTTAAACGACATATCCTTGGTATAAAAGGCCAGATCGGAAGATTTCAGTGTAAATGAAATGTCCTTGCTTTCTCCGGTTTTGATCATTACTTTGCGGAAGCCTTTTAATTCCTTTACCGGACGGGTTACACTCCCAACCAGATCGCGGATATATAGTTGAACTACTTCTTCGCCGTCAGATTGCCCAGTATTTTTAACTGTCAGGGAAACTGTGAGCGAATCCTTCATCTTCATTTGGTTGGTGCTAAGCTTTAAAGTAGAATATTCAAAAGTGGTGTAGCTTAAACCAAACCCAAAAGGAAAAAGAGGCTCGTTAGGTATATCGGTATATTTGGAACAGTAAGGATTGATATTATCAACTTTAGGACGCCCCGTATTTTTATGGTTGTAATAAATTGGAATTTGACCAACGGCATAAGGGAAAGTCACCGGAAGTTTGCCGCTGGGATTGTATTTTCCGAAAAGTACATCAGCAATGGCATTTCCGGCCTGTGAACCCAAAAACCACGACTCAAGAATTGCGGGTACATTTCCGGCAAGCCAATTGATGGTTAATGGTCGTCCATTCATTAATACGATAACCACGGGCTTTCCGGTCTTCAATATTTCTCGTACCAGATCTTCCTGTTTGCCGGGAATATTAATGTTAGCACGACTGCGGGCTTCACCACTCATGGTGCCCGATTCACCAATTGCCATCACCACAACATCCGCTTGCTTTGCGAGTGAAATAGCCACTTTGAAGGTGTTTGATGAATCTCCCCAAATGTCGCATCCTTTGGTATACAAAATATTAGTGGTTGAGGAAACGGCAGTTTTTATTCCTTCTAAAAGTGTAACGGCATCTTTGCCTTCTCCCTGAGCCGACCATCCGCCAATCATATCAATTTTGGAATCGGCCAAAGGACCAATAACTGCTATCGTCCTAACATCTATTTTGAGAGGTAACGTATTATTTTCATTTTTTAAAAGAACGATTGATTTCCGGGCGCCTTCGCGCGCAGCTTTTATGTGTTCGGGGCTTAGAAGCTGGGATTTTTCTTTTTCGGGATGGCAATATTTGTAGGGATCGTCAAATAATCCTAATTGAAATTTGATACGGAGAACCCGGCGCACTGCCTTATCAATCGTGATCTCTTTAACTTTGCCAGCTTTTACCAAACTTACCAATGAATCTCGGTAAGCAGATGTTTCCATATCCATGTCATTACCGGCGTTGGCAGCAATCATGGCTGCTTCTCCTTTATCTTTGGCTATACCATGGTTTACCATTTCGCCAATCGAATTCCAGTCCGATACCACAAAACCTCGGAAACCCCATTCTCCCTTGAGTGTTTCCTGAACCAAATATGAATTACCAGTAGCAGGAGTTCCATCGATCTCATTAAAAGAGTTCATGAATGTTCCAACTCCAGCCTCTAACGCAGCCTTAAAAGGACGGAGATAGATTTCGTGTAAAACACGGTTCGATATATCAACTGTATTATAGTCGCGGCCCGCTTCGGCACAACCATAGGCAGCAAAGTGTTTGGCACAGGCAACAATACTACCGTCATCCTTAAGGCTTTTTCCCTGAAATCCATGTATCCGGGCTTTTGCAACGAGCGAACCATAATATGGATCCTCACCGGCGCCTTCCATTATTCTTCCCCAGCGTGGGTCGCGGGCTATATCCACCATCGGTGCGAAAGTCCAGTGGATACCGGCTGCCGATGCCTCAATGGCTGCAATTCGTGCAGATTGTTCAATAGCATCCAAATCCCAGCTGGCAGCTTCGCCCAGAGGTATCGGAAAAATGGTTTTATAACCGTGAATGACGTCTAGTCCAAAGATTAGCGGAATTTTCATACGGCTGTTTTCCATCACCAATTTTTGCATTTCACGGGTATTTTCGGCACCAATCACATTAAGCATCGAGCCTACATACCCTTTTTTTAAATCTTCAATATCTTTTTCACGAGCTTTAATTGGACCGGTTGCTGCGCCATTGCCGGTGTATTGGTTCATCTGGCCTATTTTTTCTTCCAGAGTCATTTTACTCAACAGATCATCAATCTTTTTTTCGATGGTTTTATCTTCATTGGTAAGTTTAACTTTGTTACTTTCTTGATTACAAGATGAAAATGCAATTAGACAGAAGACAAATAGATAAATAACTGATGTTCTCATAGTTAATTGTTAGTTAGTTTTTAAAAAGAAAACCAAATATAAACAGAAAGTTGGTATATACATTTTAGTAGTTCAGGTTTATTTGAATGAACCTGCTTTTTGCTTATAAGGATATCTTATTACTCTTTTTATTATAACCACTATGGTTTTTTATTTAAGCCGATATGGTATATGAGAAAATAATTGACAAACCCGAAGAATTGGACGACATTAA